>QHUJ01000211.1 GCA_003221895.1 Gemmatimonadota bacterium
TTCGAGCGTCACTCCCCGCAATGCGTGCTCGAGCCGCGTGGTGAGCTCACGCACTGGGCCGGCGGGCGGCTCCGCGCCGCGCGCAACGGAGATGCGGTCGACCGAGAACGGCGTGCCGTAGTGGAGTAACGCGGCGCTGCGAAAAGTTTGCTTCGCTCGGTAGTAGAGCCCGACGGGCACGATTTCCAGAGTCCAATGCGCCGGCAAGCCGGCGGCGGCGCCCAGAGCGATCCGAGCGGTCCCGGTCTTGAGTGGCCGCAGCTTGGGATCACTGTGCGAGGTTCCCTCCGGAAAAATCGCGATGGTGCCGCCTCGGACCAGGACGGCCTGAGCTGCTTCGAATGTCTCGGCATTCTTTCGCAGATCGGCTCCGGCGTCCTGGCGCCTGTGTACTGGGATTGCCTCGACCGCTCGTACGATCGAGCCGATGATCGGCATCCGGAATAGCGGCGCCTTCGCAAGGAAGGACACTCTCCGCGGAGCGAGGCAGAGTAAGAACGCGGGATCGATGAGTCCGTTCGGATGGTTGAGAACAAAAATGACGGGACCTTCGGACGGCACCCGCTCCGCTCCCGTGATCTCGATGCGGCGGAAGAAGATCCGCAGCATCACGCGGAGCAGTGGGTGCAACAAGGTCCTCATCCGATCACCGCGGCCCGTGGCCGTGACTCGAGCCACGCCGCGTATGTCCAAATGAGTCCGCCTATGAGCACGGCTACCGGAATAATCAGTACCGCTTGACCCAGCGATCGCGCATCGGATATCACGCCCACGAGGGAGGGCGACGGAACATCGCCCAGAACGTGGATCGCGAGGATGCTCAACGCGACGGCGGTCGCTCGCATGTGCGGAGAGACGACGTTGACGATAGCCGAATTGATCGGGCCGGTGGACGCGAACAGGCATAGCTCAGCGACTACGATCGCCGGCCAATAAATGCTGGGTCGCGGAGCAGCAAGGGCGACAAGCGTAAGCGGCGCCGCCAGCAGCGTAACGACTCCGGACACCCAGAGATAGGCTTGTTGCGATACTCGCAGCAAGCGGTCGCCGAGCCAGCCGCCGGCGTACGTGCCCACGAAGCCGGTCACGACGACGATTGCGCCAAACTGCACCGTCGCCTGCGCCTTGGGAATGCCGCGCGCCCGTTCGAGAAACGACGGCGTCCAGAACGCCAGGGCGCCGATCGCGAAGGTGTAGGCGGCGTATCCCAGGACCGTGAGGACATACGGCCGATTGCGGAGCAATGTCCGGTATGCGTTATGACCGGCGGGTGGGCGCGCTTCGAGCGCATCGTGGCTGCCGCGCGGAGGATCGTGGAGTCGCAGCGCCAACGCGGCGAGGATCAGGCCAGGAATACCGGCAACGAAGAACGCCTGGCGCCATCCGAAATAGCGATCCACGAGACCGCCAACGATATATCCCAGTGCCGAGCCGACGGGAATCGCCGCGAAGAATACGGCGAACACGCGGCCGCGCTTGTCCCGAGGGAAGTAATCGGCCAGGAGGCCGGGGGAGATCGTTCCATAGGCCGCCTCCCCGACGCCGACCATGGCTCGCGCGGCGAACAACCCGACGTAATTCTGCGCCAGCCCGGCAAGCGCAGTGGCGATGCTCCAAATGCCGACGCCGAGGCTCAGCAAACGGGGACGCGAGCGTCTGTCGCCGAGGGAACCGAACAGCGGCGCGGCGAGCATATAGACGATGAGAAAGCCGGTCATGAGCGAGCCGAGTTGGCCATCCGACAGACGCAACTCGGAGTGCTTCATGCTCTCGGCGAGCGCGGCGACGATCCACCGATCCAGGTAGTTGAAGAGATTGATCAGTGTGAGGATGACGAGACCGGCTCGAGCAGCGCGAGCGACGGGGGTCGAGCCAAGAGCGGTCATGGGCGCATTTAGCATACGGGCTGCGCGCTGGCCCAGCCAGGATCCTGCTGGCGGCCGCCCGTACCGTCACGCCTATTGAAGAACCGATGGAAGCCCGGCCGTGGCACAAAGCCTACGAGGCGGGGGTGCCGACGGCACTCGCGCTCGAGGCACTGACTGTGCCGCAGTTCCTCGAGCGCGCCGCGCGGGAATACGGCGATGCGACCGCCATCATCTACTTCAATCGCCGCCTCACCTATCGGCAGCTCAAAAACCACGTCGATCGATTCGCCGCTGCCTTAGGGCAGCTCGGCGTAACGCACGACAGCCGTGTCGC
>QHUJ01000212.1 GCA_003221895.1 Gemmatimonadota bacterium
AAAGGCGCTCGGTGACGATCGACTCCATGCCGCTCGAGTGGATCGTTGGGGCGCAGGCGAGAACAGACACTGCAAGAAGGAGCGAGCATCTCGATAAACGCACTCGAGGGTGACTGCAGCCTAACGAGATGCGCGTACGCTGCGGCGCGCTGAAAAAAGATTCATTCCCCAATCTACGCGCGCCGTCAGCGTCAAGCGCTTGTGAAGGGGCACTCGAACGTTCATACACGAGCGACCTTGTCCGTATCCCGAAGTCACCCCCGACCATCCTCAGTCGGGCGCGTGCCAATAGAACGACTCACGCGCGTTGAACATCGTCTCACCGCGGGTATTGGTGACCGTGATCAGGGCGTTCAGGACCGGCGCGTCGAGGCGGCTCGTGAGCGAGCGTGACGTGAACTGGCCATCGATCGTGATCGTGCCGACCCGCTCGAACTCGCACCGCAGATGTACCGCAGCCGGGCCAATCCGTGAATCTTTACATGCCACTTCCTGCCGTGTCCCGGTCCGCGAGAACGTGACAAAGGGCTGAGGACGCAGCGTCAGGCGGGTGAAGCGCCGTTCGGAGACCGTGAACTCGTAGGTCGGCTCGTAGTACCCCTCGGCTTCCGACTGGAGGGGCCGAGGCGGTGCGGGGGGTGGGGGCTGTAAAGGCGGTGGGGGCGCTGCCTCGGTCGGCTGCTCGGTGACCTCAGGCGCTGGCGCCACGGCACGGAGGCGCAGCATCACGAACGCCCCGGCGCCGCCGAGCGCCAGGACTACGACGCCAACGGCGATTGTGCCGCGACGTCCACGTATGGTCATCCAGAAGCGTCGTAACACTTTCCTGAGACGTTCGAGGATCGTCTGAAGGCGTTGCACGACCGCTGAACGTGCAGCGATCGCCCCCCCCGCCCCCCCTTCCCTCGGCGCGACCTCATGCGTCGGAGCGCTGTCCGCCGATGGCGTAACAGGGCTCGGGCCCGGTGAAAAGTCCGGGGGAGGGGGCGGAGGTACGTACAGCCCCGGTAGACCCCGGGTGGGCGGGGGCGGAACGACACCGCGAGGTGGAACGACAGCACGGGCCGTGGGGGCAGCCGGGCGTGGAGCGGCCGCTGCGTGCGGCCTGACGAGTCTGACGTACCCCGGTTTCCTGGTGAGGCGGGACCAGACAGCGAGCAGCAACGCTGCTCCCAACGCCCCCGCGGCGTCCGGTACGAGATCCCGCACGCGGCAATGTGCCTGTCCACGCCCTCCGCCCGTCATGCCCTCGGCAATCTCGACGAGGGCTCCCACGAGCAGCGTCGCGACGAGCGCCCAGATGCTGCGCGCGTCAGACCTCCCGAACTGTACCCACGACATCCAGTAGAATCCGGCGAACACCGCGATGTACACGTAGTTGTGCAGCGAGAGGACGAGCACCTGGATCGTGGGAAGGAGCTGCTCGCACTTCGGGGCGTGCACATGGAAGTGGGTTTGCGCGGGAAAATACAGGAGCCCGAGCACCACGAATGCGAAGTAGGCCCAGCGCTTGCCGCGCAGGGTGAGGATAGCGAGGAGGGCGAGGACGCCCACACCGACACGAACGGCTAGGGGTGTGCCGAGAATACGCTCAGCCTGACGGGGTTGGGCTAAGCTAAGGGGTCACGGCTCGCAAACCAAACGTTGAGCAGCTTCAGGTGCGTGCAGGGAGGAATGTTATGCGAAATGAGACTCACTCGTTAACGCGACGCGTGAACCACACCGAGCAATAGAAAGAGAAACGGGGCTGCTCCTTGGATGAATGCACCGCGCCGCATCTGCGGTGCCGACGCCGCCAAAACGATTGCCGCACCAAGCATGAACAGGCAATTCCAACTCACCAGTGTCAGCCCAGAACCCGGGTGTCCCATCAGGACCAGCGCGAGTCCCGCGAACGTTCCGACGGCAAGGAACAGATTGTAGAAGCCCTGATTGAACGCGAACAGTCTCGTAGCCTCCGCTTGCTCCGGGGTTTGGCGAAATCGTGCGCGTACCTTCGGGCTCGTCCACCAGAGGCTTTCCATACAGAAGATCAGGACGTGAACAAGGCCGGCGAGTAGCGCCACTAGGAACATGACCGCCAGCATCAGAGGGCCTCCGCGATCCTTACCGGACAAGGGACCATAGAATCGACCGGCCGCGCAGCCCCCTAACGGGGGTGCGCCTAAGCTGCCGCGCCGGGTCAGACGTCACGCGATCTCTCAGGTGTCGCCTAACGGGGTGCGCCTAAGCTGCAGCGCCAAGTTTTCACTTTCACACGCGCACAAAAAGGGGGTCTCAATACGTCGCGGTGGGAGCGTTGAGGGCCAGGACAAGAGCTAATGATGCCAGTCCCCCCACGAGTAGGAGCGTTCGACTGGTACTATAACGCGAGGCGGCGACGCCACTGATCTGATCAAGTGGAATCGCCACCGGATCGGGCGGATTTGTTTGTGTCCGACGCCCCCGGAGAGTGTCGCCAACAACCTCGGTGCCATATACCCACTGCTTGCGCCCTGATGAATCACTGATCAGCAACACCGGTCGTGGCCGATGCTGCAGATAATCCTGAATGCTCGCCGGGGTTGGGTTTGTAACGGCTGGTCTCGTAATCGTGCAGGCGGCGAGGAGAAGCGACGCGACAACCGGAAGCGCTCGTGACAACTC
>QHUJ01000228.1 GCA_003221895.1 Gemmatimonadota bacterium
GCGAAGTAGCCCGGACCGACCACGCTCAGCCGCGCCGCGAGGAACTCCTCGGTGGCGTCGGGACGAATCCGCCGTGGATCAAATGCTAGGATGTTCACGCCGCCCGCGAGCGGCAGCGGGAGGCGCGCAACGCTTACATCCGCCACGCCGGGATTGCGCGCCAGGAGGTCCGTGAGATTCTGGAAGAACTGGTTCTGCACCGTGGGATCCGCGTAGCGCGAGGGCGTGAGCCGGATGCGCGCCGCCAGCACGTCGTGCGTGTCGTAGCCGGGATCCACCGACGTCAACCGCACGAAGGTCGTGATGAGCAGCCCCGAGCCCACCAGCAGCACGAGCGCGAGCGCGATCTCCGCCACCACCAGTCCGCTCTGAGTCCTGTGGCGCCAGCGCGAGCCCGTCGTGGCGCCGCCCTCCTCGCGCAGCACCTCCTCCACGCCAGGGGCCGCCGCGCGCAGCGCCGGCAGCAGTCCGAACGCCAGGCCCGTCACGAGCGAGACGAGGAGGGCGAACCCGAGTACCCAGGGGTCGATCCCGATCTCGTTCACGCGCGGCACGCGCGGCCAGACAGCGAGCATGGCGGCGAGGCCCCAGCGCGCCAGCAGCACGCCCGCGGCCCCCGCGATGAGCGCCACCACCACGCTCTCGGTCAGGAGCTGACGCACCAGCCGCGCGCGATCGGCGCCGAGCGCCCGGCGCACGGCGATCTCCTTCCTGCGCTCGGTGGCACGCGCCACGTACAGCCCCGCCGCGTTGGCGCAGGCGATCAACAGCACCAGCCCCACCGCGCCGAACAGCACCAGCAAGGCAGAGCGGACGTTCTCCACACCTTCCACCTTCAGCGGGTCGACGAGGAACGCCCGCTCGGCGGCACCGATGCGCTGCGCCACCACGCCAGCGTCGGCGCGCGCCTGCGCGAGCGTGACGCCCGCCGCGAGACGTGCCACGGACTCGAAGGCGTACAACTGGCGGTTGAACTCGATCTGCGGATGGGAGCGCAGCGCCTCGCCCAGCGGCACCCACAGCTGGGTATCCTCGTTGGGGAACGCGAAGCCGCGCGGCATGACGCCCACAACCGTGAAGCTCTGGCCGTCGAGGTCGATCACGCGGCCCACGATGTTGCGGTCGCTGCCGAATGCTGTGGCCCACATGCGATAGCTCAGCACGGCGAGCTGATCGTGCAGCTCGGCGCCGGTGAACCCGCGCCCGATAGCCGGACTCACGCCCAGCACGCCGAACAGGTTGGGCGAGACGACCGTGGCGGCCAGCTCGCTCGCCTGGCCCGAGCCCGCGTAGTTGTAGCGCGCGTACGCAAACGCCGCTACACCGGCGAAATCCTTGGTGAGTGCCTGCAACTGCTGAATGTCGGGGTAGGACATCGCGCTCCCGAAGATGTCCTTGCCCGGTCCCGGCACCTTCGTGTCGAGCGACACCAGGCGGTCCGCGTGGGGATAGGGCAGCGGCTTGAGCAGCACCGCGTCCACCACGCTGAAGATCGCGGTGTTGGCGCCGATGCCGAGCGCCAGCGTGAGCACGACCACGGTCGTGAACGCGGGGTTGTGTCGCAACGCGCGCAGCGCGGAGCGGAGATCCTGGAGCAAGCCGTCCATCATTCGTACCTCAGGGCGACAACGGGATCGACGCGCGACGCGCGGCGCGCCGGCAGATAGCTCGCCACAGCCGCGACGATGACGGGCACGAGCGCCGCCACTACCAGCACGAGCGGATCCCTCGGCGAGACGCCGTACAGCAGCGAGCTGAGCACCCGCCCGGCCACCAGGCCGGCGACCGCCCCGATTGCCGCGCCGAGCGCGGCGACGCGCACACCATGTGAGACCATGAGCCGCTGCACGTCCCACCGTTGCGCGCCCATGGCGACGCGCACGCCCATCTCGTGCGTCCGCTGAGTCACCACATAGGCGAGCACGCCGTAAAGCCCGACCGCTGACAGCACGAGCGCGAGCAGCGCGAAGCCGGAAAACATCGTAGCGCCGAGACGCCACGGCCGGATCGACGGAGCAAGCAGGTCGGCGAGCGGCGTTACCGACGCGAACGGAAGATTCGGCGCGGTCTCTTGAATCGCGGAGCGGACTGTGGCGATCCAGTCTTCCGGCTTGCCGCGCGGCCGGACGACGAGAGCGGTGATGAATCCATTCCCATCGCCGGAGAATGGGACGTAGAAGGTCATCGTTGCGTCTTCGACGGCGCTGAAGCGTCTCGCGTCCGGCACGACTCCGATTATTTCAGCGCAGGTGTTCTCGCCGCCCGCCGGCACGAAGCACTTGCCGATCGCATTTTCGCCGGGCCAGA
>QHUJ01000229.1 GCA_003221895.1 Gemmatimonadota bacterium
CCCCCGCGCGTTGCGCGATGGCAATGAGTGCCGGCGTGGGATCGGCAAGCGTGGCCCACGAGTCCTGCTCCTGGTAGAGCGCATCATGCATCCGCCAGAAGTGACCCTGGCGGGCCGCGCACATCGCGACTTCCGCGGCAGCGACGGCATTTGGATGAATGCTCGTGAGCGGCAGATTGATGAATACCCACCGGACCTTCCCGGTCTGCACGAATTCGCGCTCGAGCGTGGGCAGGACGGTGACCGTGAACATCCGGCAGGCGGGACACTGGAAGTCCGCCATTTCATAGACGGTGACCGGCGCGTTGGCGGCGCCCATGGAACGCGCCGCGAGCGGATCCGTGTCCTGCGCACCGGCGGTGACGACCAGCGCGGCGGCGAGGAAGACGCGAGGGAAGCGAATGCTGGTCAGGGGCCCGACTTGGTCCAGATGGCGATGACTCCGCATTGGGAGTCGGACTTGAGGAATTCGGCGGGGACCTCGCTGGGATTGCGGTAAATCTCCACGGCGACGATGCCGACGACCGGCATGTGCGGGGTGCTGGACATCGAGGCGGGTGCGCCGTCCACCACCCAGTCGGCGTTGCAGACGCCGTGCGCGGACCGCGTCATCTGCACGTTACAGATTCCGGAACGGCAGTTGAGGCGCACGCCAGGGAGGCCGCGCAGGACGTCCGTCATGGTCGCCGCACCACTCGCCTCGATGTCCTCATGGGTGATGAAGATGCCACGGCCCGCGTGGCGCCGCTCCTCGAATTCCTGCATGCGTCGCTGGAAATAGCTGGGCTGTGCCTCTACGACTATCGGGTCGAGCTGAACGTCGATCGGCGTCACCTCGAAGACATAGTCGACGACTTCCCCTTCAGACAGGCGCAGCACCCACGACGTCACGCCGTAGCCGATGGCGCGCACTTCGAGGATATAGGTGCCGGCTCCAAGACTGGTCTGCGTGAAGCGGCCGACGCTGTCGGTGGCGGTCTGCAAACGTGTCCCAATCAGGTTAACAGTTGCGCCGAGCACGGGGAGGCGCGTCTGCAGGTCAACCACCTGCCCGCCAATCGCGGCGGTATGCGTGTGGGGGCGGCCGCCCTGCGCCTGGGCCGACGCCGGGGCGCCGCGCCCCATGCCTATCCCCAAGCACAGGCCCACGATGAGGAGCCTGGAGCAGTGACGGGGATCCCTCTGTGCTATGCCTGGCATGACCGCGACCTATGCGACCGGTGGATAGATGATAGGGCGCCACTGGCGGGATGCAACCCGGACTCCGGGGGTTGACAGGGTTATGCATCGGGCCGTATAACCGAAGGGAGACCCGCAGTGGGTCCAGGGCCGTCAGGCCGTCACCTGATCCCCGAGTGGTATGGCCGTCACGAGCTTCCGGCTGATTCGACTCGCCAATAAGGAGCGAATTCGATTTTCTGAATTCGCCCGCCGTGCTGTTTTTCCCCCCCAGATTCCCAGTTCACGAGAGGATGCACCCATGCTCCATCATCGTCGTGGCCTGCTCTTCGCCGGAGTAGCGGCGCTGGCACTGCTGGTCGCCGGCGCGAAATCTGCTCAGGCGCAAGATGCCGTTGTCCGCGGTACCATCACATCCGATCGGGGCGAGCCGATTCCCGGGGCGAACGTCCTGATCGACGAGCTCCGCCTCGGCGTCGTCACGAACGCGACGGGCCAATACACGCTGAACGTGCCGGGCGCGCGCGTGCGTGGCCAGCAGGTGATCGTGCGTGTTCGTGCCATCGGCTTCAAGCCGAACAGCAAAGCGATCACGCTGACGCCGGGCGAGCAGGCCGTTGACCTCGCGCTCGGGTACGACGTCAACCTCCTCGAGGCGATCGTCGTCACCGGCACGCAGGAAGCGACCGAAGCGGTGAAGGTGCCGTTCACCGTCAACCGTGTGGACGCGTCGCAGCTGCCCGTCCCCGCATCGAACCCGCTGACGCAGCTCCAGGGCAAGGTGCCGGGCGCCAACATCGTTTCGGCGAGCGGCCGCCCCGGCTCGCAGCCGGCAGTGCTGCTGCGCGGCCCGACCTCGATCAATGCGTCCGGCCGCGGTCAGGACCCACTGTACATCGTGGACGGCGTGATCATCAACGGCAACCTCGCCGACCTGAATCCCAGCGACATCGAGAACGTGGAAGTCGTGAAGGGTGCCGCCGGAGCGTCGCTCTATGGGGCGCGCGCCGGGAACGGCGTCATCAACATCACGACAAAGTCCGGGCGACGCAGCCTGGAAGGCGTGAAGTTCGGGCTGCGCAGTGAGGGGGGCATGAGCGACATCGAGCGCGACTTCGGGCTCGCGCGCTTCCAGGCGCTCGCGACGGACGAGACCGGTACGCAGTTCTGCGAGGCCGTCACCGGACTGCCGTTCTGCGCGCGCACATTCGACTACGCCACCGAGCAGGCACGCGTCAACAACCCTCCGACCGATTTTGCGGGGAACCCCAAAGGATTCCCGATCGACCCGGTCTCGACGATTGGCGGACAGCCGCTGCGCCAGCGCTTCCAGGTGCAGCCGTGGCCGGGCACGTCGTACAACGCCGTGAACCAGCTCGTCACGCCGAAGCCGTTCCTCGAGAACACGCTCGACTTGACCGGCCGCTTCGGCACCTCGACGCGGTTCTACGCGAGCATGTCCAACCGGCATGAGCAGGGCGCGAT
>QHUJ01000136.1 GCA_003221895.1 Gemmatimonadota bacterium
TACGGCTGCATCGAAGCCTACGCGTCCGGCCCCGCGATCGCGACGCGCGCGATCGAAGGCATCGAGTCCGGCACTGAGACGTCGCTCGGGCAATACGTCAACGGCGATCTCACCAAGATCACCGCGCAGATCGTCTACGAGGCCGCGAACGATGGTGACGAGTGGGCGCTCGAGGTCGTGCGGGAAACCGCGTCGCTGCTGGGCGCCGCCGTGGCGAGCTTTCTGAACATCTTCAATCCCGAAGTCGTCGTCATCTGCGGCGGTGTCACCCAGGCCGGAGACCGGCTGTTCAATCCCCTCCGCTGGGAAGTGAAGCGACGCGCGTTCAAGCCGGCGTGGGAAGCCTGTCGCATCGTGCCGGGCACCCTGCCCGGCACCGCCGGTGTGTTTGGCGCCGCCGCCGTCTTCATCCAAAAGCACTGGGGGCTCGGTGGCCGAGGGGGGCAGGGGGGGGAGGGAAAGCGCTGAAGCGCGTCGGCGTCATCGGGTCGATGGTGTGGGACACGATCTATGGTCGCGATCCCGCGCAGCCGGCGGTCCAGGAGTGGGGCGGCATCTCTTACGCGCTCTCCGCGCTGGATGCCTCGCTATCGGATGACTGGGAGCTCGTGCCGCTCATCAAAGTGGGCCGCGATCTCGCCACGAAAGCGAATGAATTCATTCGCACGCTCCACCACGTGCCACCCGCCGCCCGGTTTGTGGAAGTCCCCGAGCCCAACAACCGCGTGACGCTCCGCTATGAATCGGCGGAGCGGCGGTGCGAGCAGATGAGCGGCGGCGTCTCCCCCTGGACCTGGCCGGAGCTGGGTCCGCTGATTCGCGACGTCGACGCGCTCTACATCAACTTCATCTCGGGTTTCGAGATGACGCTCGAGACGGCCCAGCTGCTGCGACGTGGCTTTCCGGGCTTCATCTACGCGGACCTGCATAGCCTGTTCCTCGGCCGGCAGCCCGACGGCCTGCGTGTTCCGCGGCCGCTGCCTCAGGCTTCCGACTGGTTCAGCTGCTTCAATGTCGTGCAGCTGAACGAAGACGAAATGGGACAGCTTGGCAGCGATCCGCTGGCCACCGCGGCGGAGGCACTGCGTCAGGGCTGCACGTCACTGTGCGTGACGCTGGCGTCTCGTGGCGCGGCCTACTTCACCGGCGATCCGATCCGTACCGAACGCATTCCCGCCCCGCCAATAGATCCACCGGCGTTCACCCAGGTGAATGATCCCACGGGATGTGGGGACGTGTTTGGCGGCGCCGTCGTGGCGGCGCTGCTCTCCGGCGCCCGACTCGCAGACGCGGTGCGCACGGGCACCCGACTCGGCACAAGAAACCTGACCCATCGCGGCGCCACCGGGCTCCGTGATCATCTCATGGGAAAGCTCTCGGTGGCATGACGCGACTCGTCGAGGTGCCGACGCAGTTTGACGATCGCTCCTTTGACCAATTCGCTGCCGCCTACGCTCAAGCAACCGACGGCGAGCGACTGCTCTTCGACGCGCACGCCGCCGAGTGGGCGTCACCGTACGGGCTGGTGGGATTGCTGGCGGCGGGCGAGGCCGCGGCGCGCCGCGGCGAGCGGCCCTTGCTGACGGCGCCCGCCAATCCGGACGTCGTGAGCTACTGGGCACGCGCCGGATTCTTTCGTGAGGCGGGCGACCTGTTCGAAGTCCACGGCAAGGTGCCCAGGACCAAGCCGGCGGTCGAGAGTGACGTGTTGCTGCCCGTGACACCGGTGCGGGCTGCTGAGGACGTGCACGCCGTCGTCAGCACCATCCAGCAGCGCGCGTCCGCGATCCTGAGCTCCGAGCTGGGACTCGATCCGAAGGCGACGATGGGATTCGCTATGGCGCTTTCGGAGTCATGTCAGAATATTGTGGAGCACGCCGGCACCGGCGGCTGGGTTGCCGTGCAGGCGTACAACTGGCGGCGCAAGCTGGCGCGCCGGGTGGTCGTGATTGCAGTCGCAGACGCCGGGGTGGGGTTCCGGCATTCTTTGGAGCCCACGCAGGCCAAGCGATTCGGCGAGCGGTGGGGCGACGCGGCGGCGCTGGAAGCGGCGTTGATTCAGGGTACGAGCCGATTCCGTGACCCGGGCCGCGGGCAAGGTCTCGCGGGCATCCGCCGCTATCTCGCCCGCTGGGAAGGCAAGGTCGCGATCCGCAGCGGGACTGCGCGCATCGCGATCGTCCCCCGCTGGGACGACGACCTGCCGTTGAAAGATGGGTTGCCGGCGTTTCCGGGTTCGCAGGTCCTGCTGATCATTCCGGAGCAAGAGTCGGGAGGAGGGTCGTCGAAGCAGTGATTCCTCATATCATGGTTCAGGCCGTTCTCCAGCAATCGGTCTCCGGGTTCTATACCGACCTCGTCACACGGCCCACCGGACGCGCAGTTCGTGAGAACATCGAGCGAGAGCTCGCTCCCGGCACCGTCGCGGTGATGGACTTCACCGGCGTTGGCTGCCTCGATTACTCGTGCGCCGATGAGATCGTCGCGAAGCTGGTGCGCGACAAGGTGAAAGTGCTGCTCCTGCGCGGGCTCACGGAGGCTCACCGCGAGGCCATCCAGCCCGTCCTGGCGGGTGCCGGCCTCGCGGTGCTCTGCGAGCGGGACGGGGTGCTCGAAGGCCTGGGGGCGAGTGAACCGGCGCCGGCCCTGCTGGACGAGCTGGTCGAGCGGCGACTGGCCGCGCGCAACCCCGGAGGCTCCATCCGCTTCACCGCGGCGTGAAACGCCGTCGGCTGGGCCTCTCCACCCGCGCCATTCACGGGGACCCGAAGGCCCTCGCCGACTGGACCGCCGTCGCACCGCCGCTGTATCAAAGCTCCACATTCACCAACCCAGTCGGCTCGACCGCCGAAGTGCTCTACAGCCGCTACGGCAACAACCCCAACCAGGTCGCTATAGGCAAGAAGCTCGCGCTGCTGGAGGGTGCCGATGCGGCGCTGTTCCTGGCGAGCGGCATGGGCGCGGTGGCGCTCGCGCATCTCGCCGTGCTCCGGCCGGGCGACCACCTGCTCGCGAGCGAATGGATCTACGGCGGCGTGTACCGCCTGTTCCGCGAGGAGTTCGGCAAACTCGGCATCGACGTGTCGTTCGTGAATCCCACGCAGCAGCGCACATGGAAGCGCGCGATGCGCAAGACCACGCGCGCGGTGTTCCTCGAGACGCCCACCAACCCGTTGATGCGCGTCATCGACCTCGAGCCGATCGCGGCGCTGTGCAAGGAAGAAGGACTGGCGCTCATCGTCGATTCGACGTTCGCCTCGCCGGTGAACCTGCGCCCGCTCGAGCATGGAGCCGACCTCGTCATCCATTCCGCGACGAAATACCTGAACGGCCATACCGACGTCATTGCGGGCGCCGTCGCCGGCACCGACCAGGTCGTGGAGGAGGTGCGGCGGCTGATGCAGGTGTGGGGGCAGGCCCTCGACCCGTTCGCGGCCTGGCTGATCGACCGCGGCTTGCGGACGCTCACCGTTCGCGTGCACCGGCAGAACGAAATCGGTGTCGCCGTCGCGGAGTGGTGTGCCAAACAGGACTCGATCACGAAGGTGCATTATCC
Source organism: Gemmatimonadota bacterium (assembly GCA_003221895.1). Classification (GTDB taxonomy): domain Bacteria; phylum Gemmatimonadota; class Gemmatimonadetes; order Gemmatimonadales; family GWC2-71-9; genus 20CM-2-65-7. The sequence continues at coordinate 3,557 of QHUJ01000136.1, forward strand.
CGGGTTGCCCAAGCACCCCGATCACGAACTGGCGAAGCGCATCCTGGGTGGATTCGGCGGCATGCTCGGCATCGAATTGAAGGGCGGCGTGCGCGCGGCGGAGCGGTTCCTCAAGGCGCTGACGATCGCGGCGCACGCGCCGAGCCTGGGTGGCGTGGAAACGCTCGTATCGGAGCCGCGCCTCACGTCGCACGCGAGTCTCACCGCCGACCAGCGCGCGCAGGCTGGCATTCCCGACGGATTCCTGAGATTTTCCCTGGGACTGGAGGATCCCGATGATCTCATCGCGGACTTCGCCCAGGCTCTGGCGCGACAGTAAGTGATCAAGTTCACGAACGTCTTCAAGGCCTTCCCGAAGGGGGGCCTGGCGCTCAAGGACGTCTCCTTCCACGTCGCCAAAGGCGAATTCGCCTTTCTCACCGGTCACTCCGGCGCCGGGAAGTCGACGGTCATGAAGCTCATTTACGCCGACGAGCGCCCCACGTCGGGCGAGGTCCGCGTGTCCGGGTACAACGTGAACGAGATGCGCCCGCGCGACGTCCCCCTGCTCCGCCGCAAGCTCGGCATCGTCTTTCAGGATTTCCGGCTGCTCGAGGATCGCACCGCCGAAGAGAACGTCGCGTTTGCGCTCGAGGTCACCAGCGCGCGCAGCTCCACGATCGCGGCGCGCGTGATGCGCGTGCTCACGCAGGTCGGCCTGGCCGCCAAGGCGCAGGCTTACCCACGCGAGCTCTCTGGCGGGGAGCAGCAGCGCGTCGCCATCGCCCGCGCCCTCGTGAATGAGCCGACCGTGCTGCTCGCGGACGAGCCGACCGGCAACCTCGACGAGCGCGCCACCCGTGGCGTCTTCCAGCTGCTGCGCGACATCAACGCGAGCGGCACGGCCGTCGTCATGGCGACGCACGATCTCGACCTCGTGCGCCAGGCACCCTACCGCGTGATCGAGCTCCAGGAAGGAGCGCTGGTCTACGACTCCGCGGTAGATGAACCGCGCGACCAGGCTGCGGCGCCATGAACCTCACCCTGCGGGAAGCGATGCTCACATTCAAGCGGGCTCCGCTCCTCTCCGCGCTCTCGGTCACGACGATCGCGTTCTCGCTCTTCGTCCTCGGCTTGTTCGGGCTCGTCGTCGTGAACCTCCAGGACGCCCTGCGGGCCATCGAGGAGCGCGTCGAGATCGTCGCCTATATCCTCCCGGGAACGCCGGCCGAAGCCACGGCGCAGGCGCTCAAGGACATCCAGGCCTTTCCCGAAGTGCAGGGGGCCAACTACGTGTCGGAGGATGACGCGCTCGTCCGCGCGCGTGCGGAGCTCGTGGAGCTCCGGGATGTGATGGAGGAGTTGGAGCGCAATCCCCTGCCCGCGTCGATCGAAGTGAAGCTCAAGCCGGGATTTCGCGACGCCGATCACGTCAGCATCGTGGCGGAGCGGATGCGTGGCTTTGGATTCGTGGACGATGTCCGGTTTGGCCGCGACTGGGTGGAAAACGTCGACCGCTTGCGTGGCCTTGCCGCCGCGGTGGGGATCGTCGTCGGCGCGGCATTCGCGGTGGTGGCGATTATCATCATCGGCACGACGATCCGCATGGCGGTGCTGCAGCGCAGCCGCGAGATCGCGATCATGCGGCTCGTGGGCGCGACCGACGGGTTCATCCGCCGCCCGTTCCTGCTGCAGGGCGCCATCAAGGGGCTGCTCGGTGGGCTGGTCGCGGTCGGCCTCTCCTTTGGCGCCTACCTCCTGATCAATCGGTATCTGCTGCAATCGGCCTTCTTCACAAATGGGCAGGCTCTCGCAATCGTCGGTTTCGGCGCGGTGATCGGATTGCTCGGAAGCGCCACGAGCGTGGGTCGACACCTCAAGCGCGTATGAGAATGCGCGTGGTGCGTGGTGCGTGGTGCGTGGCCGCGATGCTCGTCGTACGCCCAGTCGCCGCGCAACGGCCGACCTATCAGCAGCAGATGCAGGACAACCAGCGCCGTCTCGAGGACATCAAACGCGAGCGGTCGGAAGTCGAGCAAGAGCTGGCGCGGTTGCGCACGCAAGCCCACTCGCTCACCGATGAGATCTCCAACATCGAGCAGCAGAAGCAGAGCACCAATCGCATCGTCAACGAATTGGACCGCCAGATCACCGGCCTCGGCGGACAAATCGATCAGATCACTGTCGATCTCTTGATCGCGCAGGATGCGTTGCTCGAGAAGCGCGCGGTCCTGGAACGCCGCTTCGTCGATATCTACAAGCGCGGGCCGCTCTACAGCTGGCAGGTGTTGTTCGCAGCGGCGAGCTTCGGCGATCTGTTGTCGCGCTACAAGTACCTCTTCCTGGTGAGCCGGCAGGACCGGCTGCTCAACAACGACATGCACAAGCTGCAGGACCGGGTGGCGCGGCAGCGTCAGCTGCTCGTCGAGGCGCGCGAGGCGCTGGCCAGGCGGCGGCGCGAGCGGACGGACGAGCTTGGCCGCTACCTCACGCTCGAGCAGGAGCGGGAAGCGAACCTGCGCGAAACGCGCCGCAGCGCCCGTCAGGCCGAGCAGCGGCTCTCGCGGCTCGAGAAGGACGAGCGCGCGCTGAATGACCGGATCGAAGCGCTCGAGCGGGCGCGCCGGGAAGCCGAGTCCCGCGGCGCGGCGACCGCCACGGGGTCGATTACGACCGCCGACCTGGGAGGACTCGATTGGCCCGTCGAGGGGATGATCATCTATCCGTTCGGCACGACGACCGGCCCCAACAACACGCGCATTCCGCGCCACGGTATCGGCATCAGGGCGCCAGTGGGCACCGCGGTTCGGGCCGTCGCGCCGGGTACGGTGAGTCTCTCTGGATCACTCGGTCTCTATCTCACGTCCGTGCTGATCGACCATGGCGGCGGGTACTACACGGTCTACGCGTATCTCAACGACGCGACAGTCAAGCAGGGTGATCGCGTGATCCGCGGGCAGGTCATCGGTCATGTCGGTGGCGAATCGAGCGATGAAGGTCCGCATTTACACTTCGAGATCCGGGGCCAAGGCGGCATAGCGCTGGATCCGGGCAACTGGCTACGGCGCCCCTCTCGCTCCGCTCGGCCCTCTACTCCACGCTAGCGGTCGCGGCCGCCGCCCTGCTGGCCGCATGCGGTGACGCGAGCAGTGTCCTCACGGTGGCCGGCACGGTCGAAATCCGCGAAGTCCGGCTCAGTCCTCTCGCGTCAGGCCGCCTGGAGCGCCTGCTCAAGGATGAAGGCGACTCGGTCCGCGCCGGCGATACCGTCGCGGTGCTCGACCAGCCGGGGCTCGAGGCCATGATCGCACAGCGCCGCGCGCTCGCCGGCGCGGCGTCTGCGCGAACTGCGGAGATCCGTGCCGCCGTGGCGGACAGTGAACGCGCGGCGAACGATCTCGCGCGCGCCCGCGTGCTGCGGGCTCAGGGCATTACCTCCCCTCAGGATTTGGACCGCGCGCAGAGCGCCGCCTCGGCAACCGCCGCCCGGCTTCAATCGGTCCGGGCCGCGGTACGCGAATCGCAAGCTGCGCGCGCGGCCGTCCAGGTCACGGAGTCAATCCGCGATCAACTGGTCTTGATCGCGCCGTCTGACGGGATCGTCCTGACGCGTTTCGCCGAGCGCGGGGAGATGATCGCCGCCGGGGTCCCCGTCGTTTCGATCGGCCTGGTCAGGAGCCCGTGGATCCGCGCCTACGTGGGCGAGCGGTTCGTCGCTCGGCTCAAGACCGGCATGGCCGTACAGGTGCATGTCGACGGCTATCCCAAGACACCGTTCGGCGGACACGTGACGGAAATCGCGCCGCGCGCCGAATTCACGCCGCGCGCCGCCCTGACCGAGCGGGAGCGCGCGGATCTCGTGTTCGGAATCAAAGTCGCGATCGATGACACGGGTGGACGCCTGAAGGCCGGTATGCCGGTACGCGTCGAAATACCGCTCCTGCCGTGAACGACGTCGCAGTCGAGACTCGCCACCTCACCCGCCGTTTCGGTCCCGTCGTCGCCGTCCGCGATCTGAATCTCAGCATTGCAAAGGGCGAGGTCTTCGGCCTGCTCGGCCCCAACGGCTCGGGCAAGACGACGACCATTCGGATGCTGTGCGGCCTGATCGCCCCCACCGAGGGAACGGCCATCGTCGCCGGCGTAGACGTCCGCGAAGCCCCCGACAGGATCAAAGAGCTGATCGGCTACATGTCGCAGCGGTTCGGGCTGTACGAGGACCTGACGGTCGCCGAGAACATGGATTTCTACGGCGGGATCTACGGGCTGGAAGGCCCCAGCCGCCGCGGCCGCATCGCCGAGGTGGTCGCGTTTCTCGGATTGGACCGCCGTCTCGATCAGCTCGGCGGGACGCTGTCAGGCGGTTGGAAGCAGCGGCTGGGATTGGCGTGTGCCCTCATGCACCAACCCAGCGTGCTGTTCCTCGACGAGCCGACCGCGGGCGTCGACCCCGCGGCCCGCCGCGGCTTCTGGCAGACCATCCATCGGCTGGCTACGGAACAAGGCACAACCGTGATCGTCACGACCCATTACATGGACGAGGCGGGTCGGTGCGGGCGCGTGGCCTTGCTCAGCCAGGGGCATCTGATCGCGCTGGGGACGCCAGAGGAAGTCGCGAAGCAGGTCGGCGGCCAGAGCCTCGAGGATGCGTTCATCATTCTGCAGCAGCGGGACGAGCAGGAGCAGCAAGCGTGAGACTCTTCATCCCGATGTTCCGCAAGGAATTCATCCAGATGCGTCGCGACCGGCTCACGCTGGGCATCATGGTCGGCATCCCCGTCATCCAGCTGATGATGTTTGGATTCGCTATCCAGACCGACGTGCGTCACATCCCGACCGTCGTCTTGGACGAATCGCGTACGCCGACCAGCCGCGACCTGATCGCCGCATTCGAAAACACGGGCAACTTCCGCATCGTGGCGCACGTGGACGGACGCGACGCGCTCGACGAGTGGATCGCCCGGGGCGACGCGCAGGCGGGCATCGCGATTCCGTACGACTTTCCGCGCGATCTCGCCCGCGGGACGACCGCGACGATCCAGGTCGTCGTTGACGCCTCCGATCCGTTGTCGTCCCAGGCCGCCCTGGCGGCGGCGGCCGGCGTGGCACAGATCCGCAATCTCGCGATCCTGTCGGCCGCGGCGCACCGCACCGAGCTGCCGCTCGAAACGCGGGTACGGCCGCGTTACAACCCGGGCTTACGCAGCCCGAACTACATCGTGCCGGGCCTGGTCGGCGTGATTCTCACCATCACGATGGTCCTGGTGACCGCCATGGCGATCGTGCGCGAGCGCGAGCGCGGCACGCTGGAACAGCTCATCGTCACACCGATCACAAAGACCGAGCTCATGCTCGGCAAGATCGCGCCCTACATCGGCGTGGGACTGGTGCAGATGACCACGGTGCTGCTGCTCGGCCGATTCGTGTTCGACGTGCCGCTGACCGGCAACGTCCTGATACTGTATGCGATCGCGCTCATATTTATCGTCGCGAGTCTCGCGATGGGGCTGTTTGTCTCGACGCTCGTACGCACGCAGCAGCAGGCGATGCAGGCCAGCTTCTTTTTCGTCCTGCCGAATATTCTGCTGTCGGGATTCATGTTTCCGCGCCAGGCGATGCCAGCCGTGTTTCAATGGATTGGCGCGCTCCTGCCGCTGACGCATTTCCTCAAGGTGCTGCGCGGAATCCTGCTGAAGGGTGTCGGCGTGCCCGAGCTGTGGCGGGAGATCGCGATCCTGCTGTCCATCGCGACGCTGCTCTTTGCGGTTTCGGTGAGGCGATTCCATAAGACGCTGGATTAACCTGTGTCCCCCACGACCGAGACCCGGTCCGCCGCGTCCTTGGCTTTCTGGAGCGCGCCTTCCCCGAGCGTGAACAGATCCTCGGGCCGGAGCACCTCGCTATGGGGATACGCCACGACACCGGCGGAGATCGTCGGCGTCTTGGTGGGACCGAGATCCGCAAACGTGTGCCGGGTGAAAACCTGGCGCAGCCGTTCGATGAACCGGCGGCCACCGGGTCCGTCCGTCTCCGGAAGCACACAGGCGAACTCGTCACCACCGTAGCGAGCGACGAAGTCGGGAGCCCGCAGCTCACGCTGCAGAATCGCGCCGATCTCACCGAGCACGCGATCGCCGGCGGGCTGGCCCAGACGCTCGTTGATGTCCCGCAGGCGGTCGATGTCGATCAGCGCGAGTGCGAAATGGAGCGAGTAGCGGCGCGCGCGCTCGAATTCATCCCGCAGCCGCCGATCGAGCGCGTCCAGTGAGGCACACCCGGTCAGTTCATCGGTGGTTCCCGCGCTGATCTGGCGGCGATAAATCGCCGACCGCCGCTCTTCGTTCTCGAGCACCCGCGCCGCGGCCTGCGCGATCGTATTCGCGAAGGCGACGTCCCCCGCCCTGAGCTGCGGATCGCCCTTCTCGGTGCGCAAAAAGAACACGCCGGCCGCACGCCCCTGCACGAATACGGGCAGCGCCACAGCGGCCTGCACGTTCACCTCGACGTGCTGCTGGCTCCAATGCTGCCGGATCGTCGCGAACAGCGGATCCTCGTGCACATTGTGGATGACGACCGGACGTTCGGTGCGGATCGCCTCTTGAATTTCGGGATAGCGTGCAAGGTCGACGCGCAGATCGCGAATCGCCGGGTTCTCGTACACCGCCACGACTCTGCCCTTGTCCTCCCCCGGCGCGGTCAGCACGAACGAGCAGTGCGACAGGCCAAACGCCTGGCCGACGCGGCGCACCAGTGTTTGAAAGATCTCATCGGCGCGGAGCGCCGAGGACACTTCCTGAAAAATGTCGAACAGCAGATCGCGGGCGCGCAGGGCTTCCTGCGCCTCTCGGACCTCGGTGCGCATGCGAATGTGGACGTCCAGTCGCGCGCGCAGCTCGGGGAGGTGAATTGGAGCAACCAGGGCGTCGCGCGCGCCGGCCAGCAGCGCTTCAGTCGCGGTGGTGAAGCGGCCCTCGCCCAGCAGCACGAACAGCGGCGCGCCGCCGTACTCCGGCCGCGTCACCAGCGCGCGCACTTCATCGGCGATGCTGGTGAGCCCGGGATCGGGAGTGTAGAGCAGGAAATCGGGCGGAGAACCGGCCGCCGTTTCTGTTACCTGGAAACCGCCGCCGACAAGCACGCGCTCGAGACCCTCGGGCCGGCTCGTGGGATTCCCGAGCAGGACAATGCGATGACGAAACAGGTCCGGCACGGCATCTCTCGCGCGCAGAGGGCGGGGCCAAGCTATAGTTCAGCACATGCCCGGGCAAGCACACCCCGCGTTGGAGACGCTCGACGCCCGCACCCGGATGGTCATGCGCCAGCTCGCGGGCCGGGGAATCCGGGATCAGCGGGTACTGGCCGCGATGCGGTGGGTGCCCCGCGAATGGTTCCTGCCGCCTCACCTTGCCGCCGAGGCCTACAGCGACGCGCCCCTCCCCATCGGGAACGGGCAAACGATTTCACAGCCCTACGTTGTCGCGCTCATGACCCACGAGCTCACCCCTCGGCGCTCGGACCGCATCCTCGAAATCGGCACGGGCTCGGGATATCAAACGGCCGTGCTGTCGCGCCTCGTCCCCTCGGGCAAGATCTTCACGATCGAGCGCCTTCCCGATCTGCTGGTGGAAGCGGAAGAACGCTTTCGCAGGCTGGGGCTCACCAACGTCGAGACGAAGCTCGCCGATGGCGCCCAGGGCTGGCCGGAGCAAGCGCCATTTGACGGAATCATCGTGGCGGCTGCGGCGCCCCGGATCCCCGGACCCCTCGTCACTCAACTCGCACCCGGAGGCCGCCTGGTTATCCCCATCGGTGACCTCTCAGCTCAAGAGCTGGTCATCCTGGAACGGCCGACGAATGGCGGTGCTGTGCAACAGCGCGGAGCCGGTGGAGTTCGGTTCGTACCGCTGATCTCCCGGCTCGCGTTCACGGACGAGCTGTGATGCTCGGGGCCCACGTCTCGAGCCAGGGTGGTGTGGCGGCCGCGCCGGCACGCGGCGGCGCGTTGCGCGCCACCGCGATCCAGCTCTTCACCAAGACGCCGAACCAGTGGCGCGAACCGGCGCTCACGACGGCAACGGTCGAGCAATTCAGGAGTGAGGTCAGTCGACATCGCTTGGAGGCGGTCGTCGCACACGACAGCTACTTGATCAATCTGGCCTCGCCCGACGCCGTGTTGCGCGCGCGCAGCATGCAGAGCTTCACGAACGAGTTGGACCGATCGCGCGCGCTGGGCCTGCGCGCGGTCGTGTCGCATCCGGGGAACTACATGGACGATCGGGATGCCGGTCTTGAGCGAAACGCGCGCGCGTACGCAGAATGTCTGGCTGCGGTGCCCGGTGACGTGGAGGTTTGGATCGAAGGCACGGCGGGATCGGGGACCGCGTTGGGCGCGACGTTCGAGCAGCTGCGTGACCTGCGCAACGCGCTGCCTGACGCATTCCGGACGCGCGTGGGATTCTGCCTCGACACGGCGCATTTGCACGCGGTGGGCTATGACTTGGCGCAGGTGGAACGGGTGTGGGAGGAATTCGATCGTGTGATCGGGTTGGAATTGCTTAAGTGCTTGCATCTCAACGACTCACGTGCGGCGGGAGGCTCGCGGGTGGATCGCCACGAATGGATCGCAGAAGGCAAGATCGGACCCGAGCCATTCCGGCGGATCATGCGAGACCCTGATCTCTGGGGAGTCATTAAGATTATCGAAACGCCAAAGCGGGATGACCCGCTGCGGCACGACCGACGGATGCTGCGGCGGCTGCGCGCGTACGCGCGAGGCAACACACGCGCCGCCGCGGGCGTATGAAGGAGGCATGCTGAAACGCATTGCGCTGGCGATGCTTCTCGCGATTCAGGTGCTGGGCGGCGGCGCCGTCACGCTCGCGCACGCGCGCGACGTCGTGGCGGCACCCCCCGGTGTCGAAGCGAGCCACACCGCGCGGTGTGCCATCCTGCACGACGAGCTGCGCTGCGCGCTCTGCCAATATGCGAACGCGCATATCGTGTCGCAGCAGGTTTTCACCGTCGAGATCCCACTCGCCGGGGTGCGATTTACCCATACTCAGCCGTCTGTATCGGTCCGCTCGGTTTCCAGGCTAGCGGCCCCCGCTCGAGCCCCACCCACGCTCCTCTCCTGACGTCGTCGTGACCGCTTCGCAGGCTCGCGGAGCGCTCAGCAGTCCTTCGTAATCACAGGAGAGGACAGTGAACATGACACGCACGCTATGCGCGGCGTTGCTGGCAGCCGCGTGTTGGACCACACAGCTGGGGGCGCAGCAGCCGCCCACCCAGCGCCAGCTCGATTCGCTGGCGGCGCAAGTTCGGCAGCTGCGCACGCGGGTGGACAGCCTGCTCGCGGCGAGTCGCGCAGGCGGCGGCGTGCAACCCGCCGCCGCAGCGCCGGGTGACGAGCTTGCTCGATTGCGGGCCGCAGCGAGCCAGGCCGCCGGAGGAGGAGCGCGCGACACCACGCCTGCAGCCGATACGATGGCTCGAGCGATCGGCCGGGAGCGCAATCAGGCGCAGCTCAATCCTGAAATCGGCGCAACGGGCGACGTGCGAGTGTACGCCACGACCGCCGGGGTTCAACAAGACAACTTTGAGCCACGCGAATTCGAAGTCGGGTTTCAATCCGCGCTCGATCCATACTCGCACACCAAGATCTTCCTCTCATTCGAGAACGACCACGTGGGCGTCGAGGAGGGATATCTCTACTGGATCGGGCTTCCCGGCCACATGCGGCTGGACCTCGGCAAATACCGGCAGCAATTCGGCGAGCTGAACCGCTGGCATCTCCACGCGGTACCCGAGACGGAGTACCCGCTCGCGCTGACGAGCTACTTCGGTGCAGACGGTCTCGCGGGTACGGGATTGTCGTTGTACCGAGCGTTCGGCGGGTTCGGCACCCACGAGCTGACGCTGCAAGTGACGGGCAGCGAGAGCGACGCCGAGTTGTTCGGCAACAGCGGCCGGATCACGTACCTCGGACATCTGCTCAACTTCTGGCAGCTGAGCCGCTCAACATATATGCAGCTTGGATTCAGCGGCTTGTACGGCACGAATCCGGATTCAGCCATGAAAACGGGTGTCGGTGGACTCGACTTCCGGCTCACCTGGCGGCCGCCGGCCGAAGCGTTGTATCGCGAATGGACGCTGCGTGGCGAGCTCGTGGCCCTGCACAAACAGATCGCCGGAACGGGACCGACGCGCCTCGGCGGCTACGTCAGTAGTACCTACAAGCTCAATCAGCGCTGGATTGCCGGGGTACGCTACGATTACGTGGAGTCGCCGGAGTTCGGCCAAATCACTCAGCAGATCATCCCGACGCTCACCCTGTGGGAGAGCGAGTGGGTGTTCCTGCGCGGTCAATATCGGTGGCAAAGAGTCGCCGGCGAGACGGCGACGAACCAGTTCGCGATTCAAGCGGTCTGGGCCATCGGTCCACACAAACACGAGACCTACTAATGCTACACATCATTTCCCTCCTGCTCGGCCTGTCCGGCGCCCACACTCCCGCACCGGCTGCTCCGGTGAAGGTCGTCACGTCGCTCACCTCCTACGCTGCGATCGCTACGGAAATCGTGGGGGACCGCGGCAAGGTGAGCTCCATCGCGGTCGGCGACGAGAACCCGCACTACGTGCAGCCGAAGCCGAGCTTCGTGCCGACGCTGGCGCAGGCGGACGTCTTCGTAACCACGGGGCTCGATCTCGAGCTGTGGGTTCCGGCCCTGCTCGATAAGGCCAACAACCCGAAGATCACCGAGGGTGGACCGGGGTACGTGGCGGCCTATCAGGGGATCAACCTGCTCGATGTGCCCGCCAACCTGTCGCGCTCGCAGGGCGACATTCACGTCTACGGCAATCCGCACATCTGGACCGATCCGCTCAACGCGGTGCTGATCGCGCGCAACATTCTGCGCGGCCTCAAGCGCGTGTCACCCCAGGACGCCGATTACTTCACCACGCGCGAGAAGGACTTCGAGGATCGAATCTACCGCGCGTTGTTCGGGGACGAGCTGGTAAAGCTGCTTGGCGGTGAGTCGCTGGCCGATCTCGATCGCCAGGGCAAGCTGTTGACGTTCCTTGGCTCGCAACAATATCAGGGCGCCCCGCTCATGAATCACCTCGGCGGGTGGCTCAAGCAGGGCATGCCCTTCCGCGGCAAGCTGGTCGCCTGCTATCACAAGGAGTGGGACTACTTCTCGCGGGAATTCCAGGTCACGTGCTTCGATTACATCGAACCGAAGCCCGGTATCCCCCCCACGCCGCGGCACGTGCAGGAAATCATCACGGCGATGCGTGACCAGCACATCCAGGTCCTGCTCTCGACCAACTACTATGATCGGAGTCAGGTGATGGACGTCGCCCAGCGGACGGGCGCCAAGGCGGTCATCGTGCCGTCTAATACCGGAGGCCAGGCGGGTGTGAATACCTACTTCGACCTCATGAATCTCTGGGTCACCGAGCTTGCCCAGGCTTTCGGCGCGAAGGAGGTTCCGTGAGCGGCCTGGAGTTGATGCTGCCGCCATTCGTCGCATGCATGATCCTGGTGGCCATGTTGTCGTACCTCGGGCTGCACGTCATCGCGCGTGAGGTGATCTTCGTCGACCTCTCGCTGGCGCAGATGGCCGCGCTGGGCAGCCTGTCAGCCCTGCTGTTCCATGTCGCTCCGGAGTCGCCGACGACGTATGTGTTCGCCCTGCTGGCGACGGCTGTGGGCGCGTTCCTGTTCGCACTCACCCGCTCCTCCAACCATGGCGGCACCGTCGGCGCCGGCCGGGTGCCGCAGGAGGCGTTCATCGGCATCGTGTACGTGGTGGCATCGGCCGCTGCCGTGCTGGTCGCGAACAAGGTGCCGGGCGGCGGCGAGGCCGTGGAGAAGACGCTGGTCGGCAGTCTGCTGTGGGTAACCTGGAAAACGATTCGTAACCTGGCGCTGGCCTATGTGGCGCTCGGAGTCTTTCAGTTCGCGCTGCGGCGCCGCTTTCTCACGATCTCGTTCCATCCCGAGCAGGCCGAAGCCCAGGGCTGGAAGGTGCGGCTTTGGGACTTTCTCTTCTATCTGTCGTTCGGTGTTGTGATCACGTTAGCCGTCCCCATCGCGGGAGTGCTGATGGTCTTCAGCTTCCTGGTTGTTCCGGCGGTGATCGCGAACCTGTTCACGGCGGACAAACGGAAGCTCACAATCATCGCCTGGAGCTCGGGAGCGCTCGCATCGATTCTCGGCCTGTGGCTTTCGTACACAAAGGATCTGCCGACTGGCCCGCTGGTCGTGTGCATGTACGGGCTGCTGCTCATCGGCGCGGCAGTGTTGCGGAGGCTTGGGGTGGGGGACAAGGCGGTGGCATCCTGACAGCCGAGCGAGCGGGCCGGCGGGCGGGCGGCCGGCTGCTTGCGGTGCTGTTGCTGCTACCCACCTGCCCCCTAGCCCGCTTGCCCGCTCAGGTTGCTCTGCACGCCACCGTCGGCGCCCGCTACACCAGCGCTCTCGTTCACGACTCCATCGTCATTCCCGTCGATGTGCAGCCCGCCATCGGCCCGGCGCTCGCACTGGCGATCAGTCAGCACACCAGCAGCCCGTGGACGCCGGACGCCAATCTCGACGTCTCGTGGTCCTCGCTGCAGCGCCACGAGAGCGGTACAACGAGCAAGTTCAATTCGGTGACCACGATCGCGTTCACAGTCGGTGTCCGTCGCGAGATCGCCCACGGTCTCACGGCACGCGCGGGTTTCGGCGCCATTAAGCATCTGCCGAGCGAGGACATCGGAATGTTTCGGACCGGTACCGGACTGTGGGCACTCGGCACCGCGAGCCTCTATTGGACACCCTCGGCCCTCCGGGGAGTGTCGCGCGACATCGGCCTGTCGCTGCGCTACGATGTGCACCGGTTCTCTACCGCGGCATTGCACGCCGACGGATTCACCTCGACGCAGCTGGTCCATCGCCTGTCGCTGGGGATCGGGATGCGCGTTCTCGGGAAAGGCGCAACCGCGCCATGAAACGGCGACTGATCATCGGTGCCGTGCTCCTTGTGGCGTGCAGTGAACCGACTGCGCCTGGCCGTACGGCATGGTATAGCTTCGACTTCGCAGGGGACGTGTTCCGCTGGCCCGAGAGCCGGGTGCCCGTGCGCTACTATGCCGACACGCGGAGCAACATGCGCGACCTCGTCGAGCGCGCCATCGGCACGTGGGAGGATCAAGTCCTGTATGGCGAGTTCTCGGGTGAGATGGTCAACGATTCGACCGTGGCCGACGTGATCGTGACGTGGTTCGACAGCGTGCCGCCGAACGTGCCTCCCCCCCCGGATAACGGCCCGCCCGTGTTCGCGTGCGACGGCGTCACGACCTTACAGCTGGACAGTACGGGCACGGCGCTCGCGGAACCGATTCACACGCAAATCCGCATCACGACGGCGCAGGTCTACACCGCGGCGCAGGTTGCTGCCTGTTTACGGCGCGTGACGATTCATGAGCTGGGGCACACCCTGGGATTGTTACAGGAGAGTCCCGACCAGCAAGACATCATGTATTCCACTGTGCAGGTATCGGCGCCGAGTGCGCGCGATCATCAGACGGTGCAGGTGTTGTATCACACCGCCCCGACGATCGCGCCCGCACCCCGCTAGCGAATCCGCGCGACCACCAGGCGCGGAACGATCGTCGCCGAAAGCGACGCGCCTTCGGGGCCGCTGAAATGCAGGGTGAATGCCGCGCCGCCCGGTGCCTGCACCGCTCGCACGTATTCGCCCGATCCGGAGTGGAGCGTACCACTGAGATTGACCGCGCTGCCTGCCGATAGGGGAGGCACCAGCGGATACGGCTGTGGAAAGTCCGCTGGGCGCTGGGTGTGCAACGACGCATACGTGCGACGGAAATGCCACGTCTTGTACTGGAGCTCGGGAGGAGTGGAGAAGCCGACGAGATCGGATACGTAGTTCGCCAAGGCCCACCGGCTTATCGTCTGATCGAAGGGCTGGCCTGTCTTTGCTGCGACATTCGCCGCCCCGGTGAGATTGCTCTGCACCAGCTTGCCCGGCAGCGAATCGTTGAACTGATCGACCACATAGCGCACAAAGAGCCAGCTCGCTCCGATCTCCGCGAGTGAACCGGTGTCCTCGGGAATCAGGAGTGGTGAGCTGCCGGGATCGAGCAGGTACTGGTTTGCATCATAGACCGAATTGAAGGCGTAATTGCTGAAGGTTGCCGTGTCTCCTTGGGCGAGATAACTGCGTCCCGCGATCTCTTCCGCATACTTCGAGAGCCCCTCATCGAGCCACCCCTCCTCGGAGTCCGCCCCCTTCACCCTCACATGCTCCACGAAGTTGATCATGTGCTGGAATTCGTGGGTGAACGTGACCGGCGTAGTATGAATGACTTCCTGCGCGGGGTGCGCGCAGCTCAGCGTGCTGTCGGGATCAGCCACAATCGAATAGAAGATTTCGCCGTTGTTGAACTGCGGCGCGGCAATGGGATCGAGATCACCGGAGAAAAAGAAGCCCGCGATGTAGCCGCTGCTGTGACAATGCGCCTTGGTGACGAGCTTGTTCACCACACCGGTCATCAGAACAATGGCGACAGTGTTCGAATCGATATCGGAAACATGCCCAAACGCCACGGTATCGATTGGATACAGCCGCGTGTCAAAGACTTGCCGCAAAGAGTCGAAGTCGGCCGTCGCAAGACCGGGCGATGGCGCTGTGGTGTCGACATAGATCGCGATGTGCAGGCCGACTGACTGGACCCGGGCACCGACGCTCGCGAAGCTGGAGCAGGTGAAATTCGAGCAAACCTTGAACGTCCGCACACTCCCAACTGTCGGGGGACCGGCGGTCGTCGATGGCAGCGGCACCGTGGCCGGCGCTGCTGCGAACCCCGTGTGCAGCGGGTAGCGCCGCGACCGCGCCATCCCCCGGAGGAAATAGTCGAAGGCCGCTGCCGCCGCGCCATGACTTCCCCCGCCGAATGACGCCATCTGCGGAATCGCGATCGACGCGGCCGGCGTCTCTGAGACCAGCGAGAATGGCGCGGAAACGATCGGCGTCGGCGCCGCCGACCACGGGAGCACCAAGTACTCGGCCGAATCGGTCATCGAAGCGTTAACCGGGAAGTGGACGCATCCGGAGTCGCTCGCGGGATCGAGCACCTGATACGCCGTGACGGCGAGCGCGATGTCGGTTCCGTGTGCTGTACATGCCAGCGGCCCCGGTCCGGGCGAGTCGTGGACGCATGCGGCGGCTGCGAGCAGCAGCAGGCTCGCGAGCGACCTGCTCGCGAGACGAGATTGCCAATTCACTGTGAACGCTCCCGGTTACGCGCCAGCGGTACAGGGGGGACGGCGACGAGTGTGGTACCCCGATTATCAAAAAGCATGCGCATTTTCCGTTCCCCCCTGGGTGTCTGGCCTCACATACCGATGGTGAGCTTCAATTGCACGCTGCGGGGACGACCCACCGAAGCGCCGCTGAAGAATGCGCCCTTGAGCAGATACTTGCTGTCGAAAACGTTATCGACGTACAACTGCGGGCGGAGTATCGTCCGCCCCACTGTAAACGCATATCCGGCGCTCGCGTTAACGATGAAGTTGGGATCCACGTGCGTGTTCTTGTTGAAGTCGAACAGGCCACGACCGTAGGTCGAATCGGGATCGTTACCGTTGGTCAGGCCGGTCCCATAGATACCTGTGGCCGACAGATAGAGCCCACGATTGGAGTAGACCGCACTGGCCACCCCAGAGACCCGCTGGTCGTGGTCCAGATCGAAGTATCCGGGCGAGGAGTCGGGCGGGAAAAAGCCTCCGGTGATCGGGTGGCTCCCGTAGGCGTGGTTGAT
Source organism: Gemmatimonadota bacterium (assembly GCA_003221895.1). Taxonomy (GTDB): domain Bacteria; phylum Gemmatimonadota; class Gemmatimonadetes; order Gemmatimonadales; family GWC2-71-9; genus 20CM-2-65-7. The sequence goes on from QHUJ01000136.1 coordinate 19,364, forward strand.
CGCGACGTTGACATAGCCCGACACGGGCCCGGAGGGGCGAATCTCGAGTACACCCTCAAGCCCGGTGATGCTGACCTTCGCGATGTTCACGGATGTGACGATCGCGGTCCCCGATACGGTCGCGTCGTCGATTCCCGGCTCACTCTGCTTCTTGTACGCGGACAACTTGGTCACCAAACCGAACGGAAAGCGATGCACGTATCCGAGCTCGAAGAAATTGTCGCGCTCAGGCAGCGTCGGCGCGGCGACCACGCCGCCCTGCGACGTGCTCGTGATGGCGCGAAGGTCCTCGACGTTCGTCGGGAGAAACAGCCTGCCGTAGTAGATCCAGAACGTGTTCCCGGGATCGGGGAGGAAGCTCAGCTTGGCGCGCGGGCTCAGCTGATTCTGATTGCCCGCAAACGGTGCGTTGTGGTTGTCGAAGCGTACGCCGGCCCGAAACTCCCACTGATCGGTCGGCGCAATGGCGGTCTGCGCGTAACCGCCCACGTCGCTCCCGGTGAGATCGGAATTCGACGACGGTCCAGGCGACCCTGTGTTCGTCCGGGACGAAAAGTCCTCGTGGCCGCTGGTAAACTGCGCCAGTATGCCGGTCTTGAACTCGAGGCCGTGGTGCGGGCGCAGGGTGTAATCGACCTTTGCGCCGGTGGTATGGAAGTTCCGATCTTCGGAGATGATGTATGAATTTGAGTCGCCCGGGAACACGAACGTCGCGGAGTCGGTGACTCCGGGCGTGTAGGTGAGACTGCCGTCGCGGAAGAACCCGCCGAGGAACAGCTCCGAGGTCTTGCCGAGCGCGAGGTTTTCCTCACCGAGCTGATGTCGCCAGCCGACATTGACGAATCCGTTGACGTCCTGCTGATGGTCGTCGATGATGCCCTCCGCGGAATCGAACGGGACTTCAAAGCGTGTCCGCGAGCGGTTCACTTCGATGTTCACGACATCGCGATCCGTGGCGGTGTATTGCAGCTTCGCGAAGCCAAAGACGTCGGAGCCGTTATTGTGAAAGTTCTCGACCACGTTGTTGAGTGTGTCGAATACCACCGGCTCGCGGCGCATCTCGCTCGACTGCCGTGATCCGGAGGCGAAAAAGCCCCATCTGCCGCTGTTCGTGCTCAGCGTCAGCGCCTGACCGTTCGTCGATTGGTTAGTCGATGGGGATCCCGTCTGAAAGGACCCGCCGAAACCCGAGAACTCGCCGTGAAAGCCGCCGCTCGGAATGCGCGTGTTGATGTTGACCACGGCCGCGTTCTTATTGCCGAACTCCGCGTCCCAGCCCCCGGTCTGGAATTCGATTTGGTTCACGACCTGCGGGTCGAACAGCTCGTTGAGGCTTCCCGAAATCCCGGACGGCACGGGGATGCCATCTACATAGTAGGTGTACTCGGCGTGCTGGCCACGGATGTGAACCTCTCCAGTCGGCGCCCGCGCCGCGCCGACGATGGACTGTTGCAGCAGCTGCGACGTCGTGTTCGTCGGAGCGCCGTGGTAATCGTTCTGTTTGAAGATCTGGTTTCCGGTACGGGTGTCGACGGCCAACGGAACTGAGGTCTCCACTTCGACGGCTGACAGACTGATCGGCAACGGCACGAGGCGAAAATCCGCCCGGCTGAATTCCTCCGTCGCCCCAACCGACACATCGTGCGTCTGCGCGCGGTAGCCGAGAAACCGCACTTCGACGCGATAACTGCCGCTCGGCAGGTTGTGAACCACGAACCGGCCGAACGCATCGGTGACAGTGGTCGCAACGACGTTGCCGGACTGCAGAACGCGAACTTCGCCGCCGGCCAGCGGTGTTCCGGCAGCACTGTCGGTGACGCTTCCACCGATGTCCCCGCTTGGCGGCACGCCTTTCGAGGGCGCAACCGCCAAGACAAATGCACTCAGCAATGTGAGGAAGTGCATGAAACTCTCCCGAAGTGAGCCACACACACACGCACTCCACCGGTTGAGGAGCCGTGCTATGAGGTCGTGTTTCGAATTGCGGTCGCCGCGGACGGCGGCGCCGTCACTCAGGAAAGCGTGGGAGGAGCGCGGGAATCGGGGAGAGTGAGGTCGGCTGCTGTCGAGGACCGCTCGACGGCCGACGGCGTCGAGCGGATGCCCTGCCCTTGGCGCGTGCGCCAGACGACCGGCGCGCTGCGGGCGAACGGCGCCGCAAGGAACCGGTGGAATGCACAGTCTGCCGGGTGAACGCGGGCACAGGCGGCGGTGGAGTGCGACTCGATGTGCGCGGGACCGCTGCGGTGCTCGAGGCGAGCGTCCGCCCAAGCAGCGGCGGCCGGGACGCTGAACTGCAACAGCGTCAGGAGAAGCAGCGTCGTGCGAACCACGAGCGAGCGTTTCCGCATCGGCGGCATAATACAATTCGAGACTCGACCTTGACAGCCCGAGTCACACCGTCTTAGCATAACCCCTTCTCAAAAAAGGACTTCTGTTCTTGTCCACCCGCCGCCAGGAGGCCCTCGACTATCACGCCCAGGGCCGCCCTGGGAAGATCCAGGTCACGCCAACAAAGCCGTTCAAGGATCAGCGAGACCTTTCCCTCGCGTACACCCCGGGGGTCGCGGAGCCGTGCCTGGAGATCGCCAAACGCCCCGACGATGCCTACGTCTACACCACCAAGGGCAACCTCGTCGCCGTCGTCACCAATGGTACAGCAGTCCTCGGCCTGGGAAACATCGGCGCGCTGGCAGGAAAGCCGGTAATGGAGGGCAAGGGCATCCTCTTCAAGGCGTTCGCCGACATCGACGTGTTCGATCTCGAGGTGGGCTCGGAGAACCCGGAGGATGTGATCCGGTTTTGCCAACTCCTCGAGCCGACCGTCGGTGGGATCAACCTCGAGGACATCCGCTCGCCCGATTGCTTCTATATCGAGCGGAAGCTCCGGGACACTCTGGGCATTCCCGTTTTCCATGACGACCAGCATGGCACCGCGATCATCTCCGGAGCAGCGCTGCTCAATGCGTTGACCCTCGTCAAGAAGGACATCGCCAGGATCAAGGTCGTGTTTGCGGGGGCCGGTGCCGCGGCGATCGCCACTGCCGAGCATTACGTGCGGCTCGGTGTGATCCGTGAGAACATCGTGATGTGCGACCACAAAGGCGTGATCTATGAGGGTCGCGAAGGACTCGACGAGTTCAAACAGCGCTTTGCCGGCGATACCACAGCGAGGACCCTTGCAGAGGCCTTGCAAGGCGCGGATGTGTTCGTCGGATTGTCGGTGGCGGGGATCGTGACTGGCGACATGCTGGTGGGCATGGCCAAGCGGCCGGTGATCTTTGCTCTGGCCAATCCGACTCCAGAGATCATGCCGGATGAGGCAAAGAAAGCGCGGCCCGATGCCATCGTCGCAACGGGCCGCTCGGACTTTCCCAACCAGGTGAACAACGTCCTCGGTTTCCCTTTCATCTTCCGCGGCGCGCTCGACGTGCGCGCCAAGAAAATCAACGACGAGATGGAGATGGCGGCGACGCGCGCGCTGGCCGCGCTCGCCAAGGAAGAAGTCCCCGAATCGGTCACGCGCGCGTACGGCATCGATAAGCTCAAGTTCGGACCCGACTACCTGATTCCCAAGCCGTTCGATCCTCGGGTGCTCCTCTGGGTGGCTCCGGCAGTGGCCTGGGCCGCGGTCGCCTCCGGCATCGCCGGACGCATCATCGACGTGGAGGAATACCGCGCCGAGCTCGAAGCGCGGCTCGGGCCCGAGCGTCAGGTGATGCGCGGGCTCATCAACCGGGCACAACAGGATCCGCCGAGCATCGTGTTTCCGGAGGGCGACGACCCCCGCATCCTGCGCGCGGCGCGCATTCTCGCCGACGAAGGCATCGCGCGGCCGATTCTCCTGGGCGACGTCGACGCGATTCGTCGCCAGGCCGACGACGCCTCGCTCACGCTCGAGGATCTCGAGCTGGTCAACCCGGCGACCGCCGCCGACCGCGAGGCGATGGGAAGGGAGCTGTGGCAGCGGCGCCAGCGGCGCGGCATGACGCAGCGGGAGGCGCAGCGGCGCGTGCTCGACCCGATGTATTACGGGTTGCTGATGCTGCGCGGCGGTCGCGCCGACGCCCTCGTCGCCGGTGAGGAGATCGACTATCCCGACGCGGTGCGCCCTGCCCTCGAGGTGATCGGCGTCGAGCCCGGACGCAAGCATGCCAGCGGCATCTACATGATGATCGTCCGCCAGCAGACGTTTTTCTTCGCCGACACGACCGTCAATATCGAACCGGACGCCGAAACCCTGGCCGAGATCGCTTCGGCGACCGCCAAGTTCGTGTCCAAGCTGGGCGTCGAGCCGCGGGTCGCTATGCTGTCGTTCTCGAACTTCGGGTCGGTAAAGCACCCCGCTGCAGCAAAAGTGCAGCGCGCCGTCGCACTTCTGCAGGAACGCGAGCCCGACCTCCAGGTAGATGGCGAAATGCAAGCGGATACGGCCGTGGTCGAGCGAATCCTGACCCGGGTGTATCCGTTCGCCAGGCTGCGGGGCCCAGCTAACGTATTGATTTTCCCTGACTTAGATGCCGCGAACATCGCGTACAAGCTGCTTGCCCGGCTTGGCGACGCCCAGGCTATCGGGCCTATCCTTGTGGGAATGGACCAACCGGTCCATGTCTTGCAAAGGTTGTCAGAAGTCCCCGATATCGTAAACATGGCGGTGATTGCCGCCGTGGACGCCTTAGAGCATCGCCGCCAGGCGCGGCCAACCACCGAGCGAGCGTGACGATTTCTCTCGAGCAGCGCGTCTATAGGAACCTGACGCCCTCCCAGTTGTACGAGCACGCCCTCAGGCGCCGGGAGGGCGTCGTCACGCCATCCGGTCCGTTTGCCGCGGTGACGTCGCCGCACACCGGCCGCAGCCCGAACGACAAGTTCATCGTGCGGGAGCCCGAATCGAGCGACCAGATCTGGTGGGGCAAGGTCAACCAACCGCTCGATCCGAAGCAGTTCGAGCGACTCAAGGCGGATGTCCAAGCGCACCTGCAGGGCCAGGAGTTCTTCATTCGCGACGTGTACGCCGGCGCGGATCCCGACTACCGCTTGCCGATCCGGTTCATCACGCCGAATGCGTGGCACGCGCTATTCGTCTACAACATGTTCCTGCGTCCCAGCGACGGCGATCTGTCCCGCTTCAAGCCGGGATTCGAAGTGCTCCACGCTCCGGAATTCCATGCCGACCCCGCTGTGCATGGCACCAAGTCGGGGACGTTCATCATCGTCAGCCTGGCGCACCGCACGATCCTGATCGGGGGCACCCGCTACGCCGGTGAGCTGAAGAAGTCGATCTTCACGATCCTCAACTACCTCTTGCCGCAGCAGGGCGTGCTTTCGATGCACTGCTCGGCAAACGTTGGTCGGGATGGCGACACGGCCCTCTTCTTCGGCCTCTCCGGCACCGGCAAAACCACTCTTTCAGCGGATCCTGAACGCCAGTTGATAGGCGATGACGAACATGGATGGTCGGACGAGGGGATCTTCAACTTCGAAGGCGGCTGCTACGCCAAGGTCATCAAGCTGTCGCGCGACGGCGAGCCGGAGATCTACGCGACCACCGAGATGTTCGGAACCGTGCTGGAGAACGTCGACATCGACCCGCGCAGCGGCGCGATCGACCTCAATTCAGCACGCATCACCGAGAATACCCGCGCCTCGTATCCGATCCACTACATCCCGAACCACGTGCCGGAGGGAATGGCGGGACACCCGCGCCACGTCGTTTTCCTCACGTGCGATGCTTTCGGGGTGATGCCGCCGATTGCGAAGCTCACACCCGAGCAGGCGATGTATCACTTCCTCTCCGGCTATACCGCCAAAGTCGCGGGCACGGAGCGCGGCGTCACGGAGCCTAAGGAGACATTCTCGGCCTGCTTCGGCGCGCCGTTCCTGCCGCTGCCTCCGGCCGTCTACGCCAGGATGCTCGGGGAGCGGATCGAGCGGCACAGGGTGCAGTGCTGGCTGGTCAATACCGGGTGGACCTGCGGACCCTACGGCATCGGGCGCCGCATGGATTTGAAGAGCACACGGGCGATGATTCGCGCCGCCCTCGCAGGCCAGCTCGACAAGGTGCCCACGCGACGTGAGCCGGTGTTCGGACTCGAGGTGCCGCAGCACGTTGCGGGAGTGTCCGACGAGTTACTCGATCCACGCAAGACCTGGAAGGACCCCGCCGCCTACGATGCTCAAGCCCGGAAGCTGACGGCGCTCTTCCGCAAGAATTTTGAGCAATTCGCCGATTCGGTCTCGCAAAAGGTTCGAGGTGCTGGCCCAATCTCTTAGGCGCTCAGACCCTTAGCCCCCCCTTCGCCGCTTGTCTTTCGAGGTCGTTCGCGACCCGCTCTGGAACAACATCCGCCTCGAGCCTGAGGCTCTCGCCGTAATCGATACGCCGGCGTTTCAACGCCTGCGGTACGTGCGGCAGCTCGGGCACGCCTTCCTCGTCTATCCCGGCGCGACGCATACGCGGTTCGAGCATGCGCTCGGCACCTATCACCTGGCGGGTCGAGTGACCCCGGATCGCGACATCAGGCTCGCCGCGTTGCTGCACGATATCGGCCACTATCCGTTTTCACACGCGCTCGAGGAAGCGGGCTTACCCCGCCACGAAGGGCTGGCGACCCGGCATTTGCGGACCGGCCCACTTGCCGCCGCGCTCGAGGGCCTCGGCGTCTCAGTCGAGCGGGTCCTGCAGCTGATTCAAGGCAGCAGCACTTCGCCACTTGCCGGCGTTGTAGCGGGGTCACTGGACGTCGACAAGCTCGATTACCTCTCGCGCGACGCGACTATGTGCGGCGTGCCGTATGGCGTGATCGACGTCGACCGATTGTTGACGTCCCTGACCGTGACACCCCAGGGCGTTGCTCTGCACGGCAAGGGGCTCGCCGCGCTCGAGTCGCTGTTGTTCGCCAAATACCAGATGTACCGCAATGTCTACTGGCATCACGCGGTGCGCAGCGCGACCGCGATGTTCAAGCGGCTCGTACGCCGGGCCATTGCCGCGCGTCGGGTATCTCCGGACGAGATCGCGCTGGGAACCGATGATGGGTTGAGCCACGAGCTGCAATTGAGCGACGAGACCGGGCTCGCGCGCGCGTTGCGCGAACGCCGGCTCGCAAAGCGCGGCCTCGACATTCCGGCGACGGAGCTTCCTGCAGAGACGGCTGACTGGCCGTCACGCGATCCCGATCTGCTGGAACGGGTGGAAGAGCGTCTGGCACGCGAACTGGGACTCGGCCCCGATCACCTGTTTCTCGATTTCCCGTCGAAGCCCGATATGCTCGAGGTGGCCGTGCCCGTTGTCGGCCGGCCCGGCAGCGCCACCGAACACCTGGGCCTGCCCCGCGTCGCGACCGAGCTGCATCGTTCGGCGCAGCGCCTGCGGGTGTTCGTGCTGGAGCCGGTGGAGATTCCGGCGCGGGCGATCGTGGAGCTGGTGACGTGGCCGCGCGACGAGGTGGAAGCGCGGCTGAATGCCGATCAGGGCTTGTTGCGCGTCGGGGCCTGAGTCTTTACGTCTTCCTGCGGCGCCGGATCGACCGAATCGACCCGTACGATGATCGCCGTGATGTTGTCCAGCCCACCATGCCGATTGGCCTCCGTGATCAGCGCGTCCACCTCGTCCTGCGGCATGCGTTCGGGCGACAACAGATCCTGAAGCTGATAGTCATCCAGCATCCCTGTGAGACCGTCGGACGCCAATAGGAACACGTCCTTCGGCTTGACCGTGCCGACGTAGATGTCAGGCATCACATCGCTGTTCGCGCCCACGCAGCGCGTGATCACGTTGCTGTACGGATGGGTCCGCGCCTGCTCCGGCGTCAGGTATCCGGCATCCACCTGCTCTTGGACGTAGGAATGATCTTTCGTGAGCTGGCTGAGGCGGCTATCGCGCAACAGGTACGCACGACTGTCGCCTACCTGCCCGATGAGGAATCGCGTCTCGAACAGCGTCAGCACTGTGACCGTGGTCCCCATGCCGCGCTTGTCGTGCTCGGTGAGTGTGCGCTGGAAGATCGCGCCGTTGGCGGCGCGGATCGCCCCCCGCATCCGCTCTGCTACCTGCTCGTCGCCCAGCCCGCGCAGCGAGTCGAGCTCTCGCGCCACGAAGCGCACGGCCATTTCACTGGCCACTTCGCCCGCAGCGTGCCCACCCATGCCGTCGGCAACGACGAAGATGCCGCGGTCGGGTACCATGAGGTAGCTATCCTCATTCCCCGACCGGATGACGCCGACATCGGTGCGCCCAGCAGATGTGATATGCACGTGATGCCTAGATGAACACCCAGTAGACCAATCCGACTATCATCAGGAGAAGTAGGGCGGCACTGCCACCACAGCCGCTGCCTTTCTTTTGCTGAGCGACCGGCGCCTTTGCTCCCTTCGGTTTTGCGGCGGCAGGCTTTCCCGCCACAGGTTTTGCCGCTACCGGCCTTGGCGCTGCAGGCTTCGGTGCGGGCGGCTGCGCCTTGGGCTTCGGCGCGGGCTCCATCGTCATGACTTCCATCATCCGGGTGCTGCCGCCCTTGGCGACCGCCGCGGCGTCATCCGTCGGCTCGAACACCAACCCGATTTCGCCGAACCGGACGCTCGCCCCAGGCGCGAGTGGCATCTCGCCCTTCACCTGGTCCCCATCGACGAATGTCCCGTTGGTCGAGTCGAGGTCTACCAACACCCATACACCTTCGCGACGCTGCAGCTTCGCATGCGTCGTGGAGACGGACTCATGGGATGCCATGCACGGTTTCGCGGAGGCGCCCGGCGTCCGGGGGAGGAGGCACGACGGGCGGGACGGGCGGGACGGGCGGCAGGGGATTCGAGGTCTGGCCGACCGGTGGGGCTGCCTCAGCCACGACCAGCGTATCGGCATAGAACCGGAACTTCTCTTCTCCGATCGTGATCACGTCGGCTCGCGCCAGCACGCGCTGCCCCTCGAGTCGAACGTCGTTGACCGACGTCCCGTTCGTGCTCGAATCGACCAGCAAGTATCCCTTTGGAGTCTGGACGATCTCGGCATGGCGGCGGGAAACGTCCTTGCCCGGAACAACCACATCGCACGAGGCGTCACGACCGAACACCAGCGACGACCCCGTGATCGCGTACTCGCGGCCGTCCGTCAGCGATACGACGCGACCACCCGTGTTGCCGGTGGCCTTGCCTCCTTTTCCCGCCCCCCCCCCTTTGGCCTGTGCCTGGGACGTGCTCATCGCCTTCACGTACTGCGTGCTACCGCTGCGCCGCTCATCGACGAACGTCAGCTCCTGGCCTCCCACTTCCACCTTGTCGCCATGCAACAGGGGGGTGGGCTCGGCGCCCAGGCGGACGCCGTTGATGAGCACCTCGGCCTCCGGAACTGCCTTGCTGATGACGACTTGTCCATCGGATTGGGTTTTGAATTTGGCGTGACGCGGGAGGACACCTGGAACGGCTAACGGGATGGCGCAGGAAGGATCTGCACCGAGTAACACCTCGCCCTGCGGGAGTGGAAACTTTTGGCCCCCCCGCCCTCCCAACTCAAGCAACGCCATGCAAGCTCGCCCCCTCCGTGGCCAGGCCCGAGAAGTTACGCCCGAGCCTATAACTGGGCAAGGAACCACAAGTTAGGTGACCCCTACAAAGATGTTATGTGATCCCTACCGATTCTTCACGTCCGATGAGCCCGCTGCGCAGCCAGTACCAGAAGATCAGAGAGCCGACTATGACCGTCGCGTAGCTGTTGATGAATCGCCAGATCAGCGTGTAGCTCGGTGTCAGCTCGCGCGGGACGTAGAGCGACATGACGGCGGCGGAGGTCAATTCCGCGAGTCCCGACGCTCCCGGCGTGGGAGCAAAGTACAGCAGGAACGAGATGAGGGTCTGCAGGAGGAGGATGTCAGCAAAGTTCGCCGGAATCCCCAGGATCCGCATGGTGACATAGCCGGCCAGCAACTTATTTGCGTGTGACGGCGCCGAGATGACGACCGCGAGGAGCAGCGTGAGCAGTCCTTTCGGCGATCCGAAAGCGACCATGCAGTCGTGGGCCCGGTCCACGCCGACCGAAAGCTTCTCCATTCGTGCCGCGGCGCGCGCGTTCCGGCGACCGATCCGCGTGGCGAGTCGCTGAATGACGCGCTTCACGAAGCCTGGAAAGACGACGGCCATGAACATCAGGACGCCGATGATGCCGAAGATCGTGAGGCTGGTTTTGAATAGGTCGTAGAGGGTGATGCCGAGGACGAGTCCGTGCTGCGCTAATGACTTCCCGGCGCCGAACCAGACTGCGAGTGGACCGGCGATCGCAAAAAAAGCCACCGTCGCGATGAATGTCACGAAGATGGCGCTCAAGGCGACGGGTACGGGGACCCCGGCGCGCTTCATGACCCACATCGACATCGGGGCCGAGCCCGACTGAAACGGCGTGAGATAGGCACCGTAGGCGCCGAAGCCGCCTGCCACGATCATGTTCCGCAGCCGCACGCCCGGATAGATGTAGCGCGTGCAAACCCACAGCCGCAGACCGCCGCCCACCCAGTCCATCGACGCCAGGACCAACCCAACGGCCACCCAACTCCAATGGAGCCGCAGGAACGGCGCGAGGAAGACGTCCACCCGATCGCCGAACCGAATGAGATAGTAGCCAACGAGGAGGGCGACCCCGCACAGGGAGATGATGGCGAACAGCTCGAGGCCTCGACGGAGGAGGCGGGGGGTCAGGGCGAGAGCCACGGCGCGAAACTAGGAGGGATTGGGCGAGTTGGACAGATGTCAGGTGTCTGGTGCCAGGGGGCCGCGGATACCAGACACCTGGCACCTATCCTGGTTATGTTAGCTGGTTATGCGTATGCCTCCGCGCAGCATCGTTCTCCGCAACGTACGCCAGCATAATCTGAAGGGGATCACGGTCGAGTTCCCGCGCCGGGCGCTGTCGGTGGTCACGGGTCCATCGGGCTCGGGAAAGAGCTCGCTCGCGTTCGATACCCTCTACGCGGAGGGCCAGCGGCGCTACATCGAATCGCTCTCGACGTACGCGAAGCAATTCCTCGAGCGGATGCCCAAACCCCTGGTCGATTCGATGGAAGGCATTTCGCCGGCGGTCGCGATCGAACAAAAAAACCCCACGACGTCAAGCCGATCCACCGTCGGTACAGCCACCGAAATTGCTGATTTCCTGCGCTTGCTGTGGGCCCGCGCCGGAACGCAAAGCTGCCTGCAATGCGGTCACGAAGTGAAACGCGATACGGTGCAGGAAGCGGTTGACGACGTACTGTCGGCAAACGGGTCTGGAGAACCGGGGCACGGCAAACGGGATACGGGAAACGTGATCGTCGCATTCCCCCTGCCCCAATCCGCCCAACGTCCTGATGTCGAGATTGCCGCGCAACTGCGTGCGGCCGGATTCGTGCGCGCCCAGGTCGATGGCAATGTCGTGCGTCTCGATGAGGAGGGCGCGGAAGGACGGGTGCGGACGGGCACGGACGTTCTCGTGCTGGTCGATCGAATCGCGCCAACCCTGGAGAATCGCGGCCGCCTGGCCGATGCGATCGCCACGGCCTTCAGCGAAGGCGAGGGCGTCGCAGTGGCGCTCAACAATGGCGACCGGCGGCGCTTCTCCGAGCACCCAGCATGCTCATCCTGCGGCTGCCCGGCCCCCCTGCTGACCCCGACGCTCTTTTCCTTTAATAATCCGCGCGGCGCGTGTCCGACCTGCAACGGCTTCGGCGCAGTGCTCGAGTACGACGAGTCGCTCATCGTGCCCGATCGGGGCCGCTCCCTCGCCGACGGCGCGCTCGATCCCTGGACGAAGCCACGGTACGAAGGAAGGCGGCGACTGCTGCGCGAGACGGCCCGTGCCCGGAGCATCGACTTCGACGCGTCCTGGCGCGACATCCCGGCGCGCGACCGCCACTTCCTGCTGCATAACAAGGGTGGCCGCTATCTCGGGATCTTCCCGTTCCTTGAGCGGCTCGAAGAAAAACGCTACAAGCAGTACATCCGCGTCTTCCTGCGGCAGTACCAGCTCGCCAAGACATGCCCCGTCTGCAATGGCTCACGGTTGAAGCCTGAATCGCTCGCCGTGCGAGTCGCCGGAAAGACGATTGCCGAAGCCGCCGCCCTGACAGCTGCTGATCTCGCCGCTTGGATGGAGCAGCTCCAATTACCCTCGTTCCAGCAACACGTGGCTGACCACATCCTCGGCGAGCTGCGAGGCCGTGTGGGCTTCGTGAACGACGTCGGCCTCGGCTATCTCACGCTCGACCGGCTGACGCGCACGCTCTCCGGCGGCGAGGCGCAGCGTATCGCGCTCTCCAACGCACTCGGCTCGCATCTCGTCGACACGCTCTATGTGCTCGACGAGCCGTCGATCGGCCTGCATCCCGCCGACGTCGATCGCCTGCTCGGGCTGTTGCGCCGGCTCTCAGGCGCCGGGAATACCGTCGTCGTCGTGGAGCACGATCCGGCCGCCATGCGCGCCGCCGACTGGATGGTAGAGCTCGGACCCGCGAGTGGCGTGGCCGGTGGTCAGCTCGTCTATCAGGGTCCCGCCGCCGCCGTGCGCGAGGCGGGCACACTCACCGGGCAGTATCTGTCGGGCGAAAAGCTGATCGGTGTGCCGTCGGCACGGCGGCCCGCGGCGCGCTGGCTCGAGATCAAGGGGGCGCGGCTGCACAATCTTGCCGGCGTGGACGTTCGCATTCCGCTCGGCACCTTCACGGCTGTGACGGGCGTATCGGGCTCGGGCAAGTCGACGCTCGTCCATGACGTCCTGTACCGGCAGCTCGAAGCGCGCCTCAAGGGCGAGCACACCGCCAAACGGCACCTTGGCGAGCCCGTCGGCATGATCAAAGAGTTGAAGGGGTGGGAGGCGCTCGAGGATGTGGTCTGCATCGATCAAGCCCCCATCGGTCGCACGCCGCGGTCGAATCCCGTGACCTACGTGAAAGCGTTCGACGAGCTGCGGGCGCTGTTCGCCAGCGAGCCGCTGGCGAGAGCGCGCGGCTATGCGCCGAGCACGTTCTCATTCAATGTGGCGGGTGGACGGTGCGAGGCCTGTGAAGGCGCCGGGCACGTCATCATCGAAATGGTATTCCTGGCCAACGTCTTCGTGCCCTGCGAGGTGTGCGGCGGGACGCGCTTCAAGCGCGAGGTGCTCGATGTCAAGCTGCAGGGTGGGAGCGTCAACATCGCGCAGGCGCTCGACTGGACGGTCGATCAGGCGATGCAAAAACTCCACCGCCACCCACGACTGGCGCGGTGCCTGTGGTATTTGCAACAGGTGGGCCTGGGATATTTGCACCTGGGCCAATCCGCGACGACACTCTCGGGTGGCGAAGCACAGCGTCTCAAGATCGCACGTGAGCTGTCCCAGGCCGGCAGCAGCAAGCGCTCGGGCGGAAAACGCAAGCTCTACATTCTCGACGAGCCCACGACCGGACTGCACCTCGATGACGTGCGGGTGCTCTGCCGGGTGCTCGATCGGCTGGTGGACGCCGGCCATACGCTAGTGGTGATCGAGCACAATCTCGACGTGATCAAACGCGCCGACTGGGTGATCGACCTCGGCCCCGGCGCGGGTGATCAGGGAGGAAAGGTGGTCGCCGCCGGCACCCCCGAAGACGTCGCGGCGATCCCCGAATCACCGACCGGACGCTTTCTCCGCGATCTGACGCTGGCGAGCGCGGTTTGACCGGCCGCCAGCCCGCCGGGACGCCCGCCCGCGGGGCCGACGCACTACTCATCGCCGCCACCCTCACGTGGGGCGTGAGTTTTGTCATCGTCAAACAGGCGCTCAGCGCCAGTACGCCACTCGCCTTCCTCAGTATCCGATTCGCGTTGGCAACTCTCGCCCTTACCCCGTTCGTTGACTTTCGCGCGCCATGGTCCCGTGGCGAGCTGCGCGGCGGATTGCTGCTCACCCTCTTGCTCGCGACCGGCTTCGCCTGCCAGGCCGTCGGTTTGCAGTATACGACGCCAGCGCGCTCCGCCTTTATCGTTGCCTTGTCATCAGTGCTCGCCCCGCTCGTTGCGCTGATCGTCCTCCGCCATCGCACCGGATGGATGGTGCTCATTGCACTCGCCATCGCGGGTGTCGGCATTTACTTCCTCACATCGCCAGACGCCGGCGGGTTGAATCGCGGGGATCTCTGGACGATGATCACGGCGGTCGTGTTTGGCGGCCACATCGTTGCGGTCACCGAGCTGTCGAAACACTACGAGGCACGCCGCCTCGTGTGGTTGCAGATCGCGGGGACAACGGTGGGAGTCTCGATCGCGACCCTCCTGCTCGAGCCTGTTCGGATTGCGTGGTCGGCGGGCTTGATCGCGGCATTGGTCTTCACCGGGGTCATCGCGACTGCATTGGCTCTGGTTTGGCAGATGCGAGCGCAGCGACACATGTCTTCGGCGCGCGCGTCGCTGCTGCTCTGCTTGGAACCCGTCGTCGCCGCGGTGACATCCTGGTTTTACTGGGGCGAAGAGCTGTCGCTGACGCAGGCGCTTGGCGCAGCTCTCATTTTCGTCGGGATGGTGCTTGCCGTGCTGGGCGAGGCGCGGGACCTCGCCGCTCAGCCGGTCAGGCCGGAGACCTAGACAGCGAGGGCGAGCGGGAGAGGCAGTTCGCGCTTCCAAGGCCGCCGACTGCCGGTTTCATCCCGACCGAGTCTCGTCTATATTCCGCCCTTCATTCCCGAGTAGCTCAGTTGGTAGAGCAGCCGGCTGTTAACCGGCGGGTCGCAGGTTCGAGTCCTGCCTCGGGAGCTTCCCAACTCTCAGCACCCCGATCGCTTTCCGACGCCCAGTTTTCGCCCTCCGGCGCTGGTGACGGTTTGGTGACGGTTTCGGGTTCCCCTTCGGGGGTGGGGACGGCCCACGCCCGGTCGAGCATCGCGACCGCGCCGTCGAGCGCATCCTCACGCTCTTGCACGTATTCCGCGATCCGGTCGGGGTCGCGATCACCGATAACGAACCCCCATTTCGTTCGGCAATTGACCGTCAGATACAGCGCGCCTCCAGTGCGGAGCGCGCGCTGCAACTCGCGCATGCCGGCATGCATGTCGCGAACGTGATCGATGCAGTTCTCGATGATGGCGAGGTCGTAATGCCCGCTCTCGCACGGCAGCGCCTCCACCGATCCCTCGCGATAGTCCACGGCCGGGTCACGGAGCGCTGCGAGCGGCGTTGGTGGCGTAGTACGTTCGAGGGGATCGACGGCCATGCGTTCCGCGGCCGGGAAGAACGCTGCGACGCCGACCGGTCCACACCCGACCTCGATGACGCGCGCGCCCCGGTTGACCAGACGCTCCAGGCCGAGAGCCCGCAGCCGCAGCACGAGTTGCTCGGCCCGCCAGCGATACCAGTCCAACTGCGATGTGGAGCCATCAGCGATGCGAGTGGCGAGCGACGCCCAATAGCCCCGTTCGTATTGCTGGGCGCGTTGCCAGCGGGCAGTACTCACCATGTCGCTGCCCTGCTGCAAAAGCGGAGCCACCCTTGACCCTATGATGCGCTCGGTCGGCGGGACACCGGACTGTTGCATGGACGCAACGCCTCCTGTACCTGCGTCTCACGCGCTCGCGGGAGAATCTGCATCTGGAGCCGAGTGCGGGCTCCCGCCTCCGGGCACTACTCGACTTTCTGCGGGTCGACCTCAGCGTGATCGCGAGGAGGTCTGGCGTTGGCGCGACCCGGGTCCCTTCCTGGTCGAAGCGCTCCGGTGGTTCGGCGTGCTCCGGCGTGACGCTCCCGGTCACCGGCGCGCGTAATGGACGACGCGCTCGGCGGACGGCGCCCACGCCCGCGCGGCCGCGAGCAGGCCGGCCGAGACGGACGTGTCGTAGCGCCGCGGCCGGAAGATGCCCCACACCGCGAAGCGCGCCGGCCGGTGTAGCGTCAGCACGCCGATCGCGAGGCGGGCGGCGGAGAACAACAAGGCGAAAAGCGGGATCGGCATCCACACCATGCGCCCCCGCCAGCCGCCGGCCCGGAACGCCGCGAGCAGGCGGCCGCGCGTCGGGATCGCATCGTCGATCAGGTTCACGACGGGGGGCGCGGTGTCGAAATGCTCGGTGCACCAGGCGACCACGGTCGCGGCGTCGCCCACGTCGCAGACCGAGAACGGCAGGCCGGGGCGGCCCAGGCCGAGGTGCCAGCGGCCGAACAGCCGTCGGCCAACGAGCCCGGGCAGATCGGGATTGCCGCGGCTCACGAGCGCCGCGGGCCGCAGGATGCGGGTCGCGACGCCGCGCCCGGGCGCCTCATTGCTCACCACCCGCTCGGCTTCGGTCTTCCCCCAGGCGTACGCGCCGAACCGCCGCGCGTCGGGCGGCGCCAGCGGGGTACGCTCGTCCTGTCGCTCCCACGGAGTGCGCGGCGGGCGCAGCACCGACAGACTGCTCACGTAGACGAGCTGGCGGCAGTCCGCCGCCTGCATCGCCGCCAGCACGTTGCGGGTCGCGTCGATCGTGTTGCGCTGGTGGCCGGCATAGCCGCCGGCTGCTTCCACCGCGGCGTGGATCACAACCGACGCGCCCGCGAACACGTCGGGCGGCACCGGGCGACCCAGGTCCACCGCGCGCCACTCGTGCACATTGGGATCGTCCAAGTCGGGCGAGCGGGTGACGCCGCGGACGCGGAATCCGCGCGATGCGAGTGAGCGCGCGATTTCCTTCCCGAAGAATCCGCGCGCGCCGGTCAGGACCGCGAGCGGTGCCGTGGGCGACGGCGGCCGCTGCTCGGGGCGCTGCACGACGACCCGCTCGACCGCTCCCCGGACGTGCGTCGCCAGCACCTCGTACATGGCCGTCAAACGCTGCAGGTGGTCGGGCGCGAACGGCGACGGGCGGTGGCGCGCGACCGCCGAGTAGAAGTCGCCGATCAACTCGGCGACGCCCGGGTAGTTGCCACCGGTGATCAGCCGCCGGCTGACGCCCGCGACCGCGCCCGCCGCCATCTGCCACCCTTCGACGATCGGATTGAACACCTTCTCGATGGGACCGGTCCCGGGATTGGCGGCACCCGTCACACTCGTGCGGATGAAGTCGGCGGTCAGTGCGCCGCCCCGCCCGGTGACCGTGAGAGTGGAGGCCACCGGTCGCGCGCGCAGGCTCACCGTGAGGGAGCCGAGTACGTCGCCCGCCCGCAGGAGCGCGTAGAGCTCGGTCGGCTCAGCGACGACCGCTGCGACGTCGATCGCCGCCCCATCGCCGTTCACCTGCTCGAGCGCTGACATCAGACTCGACAGGGGATGCGGGAGGATGTCGAGCAATTGGGTCGCCAGCGCGCGCGGGCCCAGGGTCACGGTCCCCGGATTGAATGTGAAGCGGCTGTCCACCTGCACGATTTCGCCGAGCGCGGAGACCCGCTGCATCAGCGCGAGGTACGCTGGGTCGCGCACCTGCTGATGGCCGGCGCAGAGAATCAGTCCGCGGGCGCGTGCGGCGACGAGGAGATCGCGCGCCTCGCGCTCCGTTTCGACGAAGGGTTTTTCGACGAAAACGTTGGCGCCCGCTTCGAGCGCGGTTCGCGCGGGCTCGAAATGAGTGCCCGCGGGCGTGCACACGTGCACCAGTTGGGGGCGCGCATCGCCCAGCAGTGTGGCGAGCGACGTATAGGGGATTGCCCCCGCCAGTGCCGCGAGCTCGCGCGCGGCTGCTTCCTGCGTGTCGCACACGGCGACCACGCTATGGGGGGTCGGGACGCGCCTGAGGGCCTTGAGGTGCAGGTGCGCCATGCGACCCGCGCCGACTACGGCGACGCGCAGTCGTCCGGTGCTGGATTGCGGTGGGATCATGCTCGAATGGGCTTGCAAGACGAGCGCCAGAGTATCACGGCGTCGGGGTGGGCCTAGATGTCGCTCGGTCGCAACAATCGGACGCACGCTGCACCGCATGGCGCCACGACCGCGCAACACTGCGCGTGCGCGGCGGTGGCACGCTTCTGTCAGTAAAGGGCAGCCGAAGCATGACACACACCTCAGCAGGGGTCCCAGCCCGTTTCGTCGCGCTCGTCTATCACGACGTGCATCCCGGCGAGACGTTCGACTATGGGCGCCTGGGGCGCTCGGCGACGATGTATCACGTCCCCGAACGCGCGTTCCGATCGCAGCTCGACGTGATCGAGGGTTCCGGACTCCGCTGCTTGGACGCGGCTGCGGTGCGGGCCTGCTTGGCGGGCCAGGGCACGCCCGGTGAAGTTGGCGTGGTGATCACTTTCGATGACGGCTGGCGTGGCGCCGTCGAGCGCGCGGCGCGCGCGGTGGCCGAGCGCCGCATGCCGGCGTTCTTTTTCGTCGCCACGGGTCTCATCGGCCGGCGCTATTTCGCCGGCGAGCTCGAATGGCGCCAGCTGGATCCAACGCTCTTCACGATCGGGTCGCACGGCGTGACCCATCGGATGCTGAGCGACCTGCCGTCCGGTGAGATCCTGGCTGAGCTGCGAGACTCGCGCCGGCGGTTGGAGGATCTGCTCGACCGGCCGGTGCGCTGGCTCAGTATTCCGGGTGGCGCGGTGAGCCGGCGCGTGATCCAGAGTGCGGAAGCGGCGGGCTACGACCACATTTTTTCGTCGGAGGTGGGGACGAACCCCACTGGTCTGGGCCGACGCAATATCGCGCGGGTCGGGATGAAACGCGCCACCGATCTCGCGGCCCTCGGCCGGTGGCTCGGAGGCGACTTGCGCCGCGAAAAAGCGCGCGCGGCGATCCTGGCGCTCCCGAAACGTCTGTTGGGCATGCGCAGGTACTCGAAGGTCCGACGCGCGCTGTTAGGAGAGGCCGCCGGCAGTGAGCACTTCTTCGAGCCCTGACTTCATTCGACCCGGCCCCCGCCGGCCGCACCGCGTGATCGCGTTGTGCTCCGATGGTCCGCTCGAGCGCAACACCTGCGCGACCTTGGTGCGTGCCGGCGTGAACCTCGTCGGCATCGCATGGTGCGCGCGCCCGGGTCTGGCCGCGCGGGCGCGGTTTCTGTGGCGTTGGGTGGGCCGCCATGGCGCGCTCCATACGGCGGGCCAGATTCTCGGCCGGTTCTACGACCGCGCGCGCAACGGACGCCACGACGCCCGCATGCTCGCGCGGCTGGTCGATGAAGGAGCCGATCGCGCGGCGCTGGCATCGGCGACGCCCATCCACACCGATTCGTACTCGCGGCCGGAGACGCGCGCGGCGCTGGCGCGACTCGATCCCGACATCTTCGTCGTGCATACCAAATACATCGTCGGACCGACGGTTCGCGCGCTCGCACCGGTGGCGGTGATCGGCGGTCACCCGGGCATCACGCCGTGCTACCGCGGCATGGACTCGACGTTCTGGGCGGTGCTGCACGGGCGGCCCGAGATGGTGGGGTACAGCGTGTTTCTGCTCGACGACGGCATCGACACCGGCCCGGTGCTGCACCAGGGGCGCATCGACGTCGTGCCGGGCGAGGACAGTCATGGCACGCTGGAATGGAAGGGCATGCAGCGGCAGAGCGCGCTGCAGGCCGCGGCGATTCTGCGGCTCGACGCGGGCGAGTGCGTGCCGCTGCGCCGAATCGAGTGCGTGCCCGACGACTCTTACTTCACTCTGCCCACCCTGACCGACTTCCTACGCTACCGGCGACGCCAGCGACTCGTGCGGTGATGTCGGGGGCGGGCGCCGCCTGCTCGACGAACAGCCGGTGCCAGGTCGAGAAGCACAACAGCGCCCAGAGAATTCCTTCGCGATTGTGCCGCTGCGAGAAATGGTCGTCCAGCAAGCCCGCGACGATCTTCGGGTTGAAATAGCCCAGGCGCACGAGGCGGGCCGGCGACAGCTCGTCCTGCAGCATGCCGCGGAGCTCCCGGCGTAGCCACGCCGCTGTCGGACCGACGAACCCACGTTTCGGGGCCCGGTAGTGCTGCGCCGGGAGTCGCTCACGCAGCGCTCGCTTGAGCAGCGCCTTGAGCCGCCAGCGCCGGATCTTGAGCTGGGCGGGCAGCGGAAACACGCGCTCGATCAGCGCGTGATCCACGAGTGGCACGCGGATCTCGAGCGAGTGGGCCATCGACAGCCGGTCCGACAGCGCGAGGATATCGTCGGCCAAGTACGTCTTGTAGTCGAGGTAGAGCGCCGCCGCGAGTCCCCCGCGCGCTCCGCCGCGACCATCGAGCTGCCGGAAGCGCTCCCGCTCGGCGTTCCTGGCGACCACGCTTCGCAGAGCGGGCGCCGCCGCGCCGCGGAGGGCGCGGGGCAAGCGGCCGTAGCGCTCCGCAACGAGCAGGCCGGCGTGCCGGCGGTATCCCGCGAACAACTCGTCCCCGCCGATTCCGGTGAGCGCGACTTTGTACGATCCGCCCACGATCTGCGACAGCGACCACGTGGGAATCGCCGAGTCGTCCGCCAGCGGCTCGTCGAGCGCGTGCACGATTGGCTCGACCACGTCGCGGATGTCGGGTTGGATGTCCACGACCGTCAGGCGCACGCCGTAGCGATCGGCAAGCCGGCGCGCCAGGTCGGTCTCGTCGGCTCGTGCCGCGTCCGAGCCATGGTAGCGCGCGGTGAAGGCATGGGGGACGTCTCCACCGTGGCGGCTGGCCCACGCGGCCATGCTCGCCACCACAGCGGACGAGTCCAGCCCCCCCGACAGAAACGCCGCGACCGGTACGTCGCTCACGAGGTGCGCGGCGACCGCGTCGTCGATCCACTCCACCACCTGGTGCTCTACGTCGAGCGGTGCGGGCGCGGGCTCCGCCGGGAGGTCCCAGTACGGGCGGATCGTCACCTCGCCGTCGGTGCGCCACTGCAGCCAGTGGCCGGGTTCGAGCTTGCGGATGTCGCGGAACGGGCTGGCGGGCGCCGGCACATAGCCGAGCTGGAAGTAGGCATCGAGCGCGGGCCAGTCGAGGTCGCCGGCGGTCAGTCGCGCGGCCACCAGCGCCTTGAGCTCCGATGCGAATGCGATGCCCCATGGGGCGGTGATGACATACAGGGGCTTGATCCCCAGGCGGTCGCGCGCGAGCAGCAGGGTCTCGCTCGACGCATCCCAGATCGCGAACGCGAACATGCCGCGCAGTTGCTTCACGCAGTCGGGGCCGAGGTCCTCGTATAGGTGCAGCACCGTCTCGGTATCGCCGTGCGTCCGCAGCCTGTGTCCCCGCGCCGTCAGACCGCGACGCAGTTCCTGGTAGTTGTAGATCTCGCCGTTGAAGACGATGAGCTT
>QHUJ01000230.1:0-2286 GCA_003221895.1 Gemmatimonadota bacterium
CGCAGCAACCGATTTCCTGGAGGGCGACGGCGTGATCGATGACGATCTCGAGATTCGCGTGCAGGTCGAAATCCGGGACGGCATCTTTCACGCGGACTTCACGGGCACGCGCGATGCCGCGCCCGGCAACGTCAATTGTCCGATCGCGGTCACGCGCTCTGCCGTGCTGTTCGTCGTGCGCACGCTGCTGCCTGACGACGTCCCGATGAACGGCGGCGTGCCCCGGGCGATCGACGTCACCGCGCCGCCGGGGTGTCTCGTGAATGCGCGTCCGCCGAGTGCCGTCGCCGCCGGCAACGTGGAAACGTCGCAGCGCATCGCCGACACGGTGTTCCGCGCGCTCGCGAACGGTGGCTGCATTGTACCAGCGCAGGGGCAGGGGACGATGAACAACGTGACGTTCGGAGGGATCGGGAGTCGGGAGTCAGGAGCCTGGACCTACTACGAAACGATTGGTGGCGGGCAGGGGGCGAGTCGTGGCGCGAATGGCCCCTCGGGCGTGCATGTCGGCATGTCCAACACGCTGAACACGCCGATCGAGGTGCTCGAGCTCGAGCATCCGCTGCGGATGCGCACGTATGCGCTGCGCCGCGGGAGCGGCGGAGCAGGGCAGTGGACCGGTGGCGACGGCGTGGTGCGCGAGTTCGAGGCGCTCGCGCCGATGGAGACGACGCTGCTCACCGAACGGCGGCGCCACGGCCCGGCCGGGACTTCGGGCGGGACCGATGGCAAGCCCGGTGCGAATCTACTGAACGGCAAGGGGTTGGGATCGAAAACCACTGTGCGGCTGGCTGCAGGGGACGTCCTGCGCATCGAAACCCCAGGCGGTGGCGGCTGGGGAAAAGGAGAACCATGACCTGGTTTCTGATATCACTGCTTGGATTGTTCGCGGGTGTCGTGTCGGGATTGTTCGGTGTGGGCGGTGCCGTGGTCATCATTCCAGGACTCGTGTTGATCGCCAAGCTGCCGCAGCACACCGCGCACGGTACGTCGCTCGCGGCGCTGCTCTTGCCCGTCGGGCTGCTCGGCGTCATTCAGTACGCCAAGCGGGATCAGGTGAACTGGGGTTACGCCGCCGTCGTGGCTGTCGGCCTGCTCATCGGAGCGTACTTCGGGGCGCGGTACGCCGGATCGATCCCGGACCTCACGCTGCGGCGGATGTTTGGCGGTTTTCTGCTGGTGATATCGTTGAAGTTGCTTTTCTTGTGATGGTGCACGCGGTGCTACAACCCGGCCGCCTCCGCGATCTGGCGCTCGAAGATTCGCCCCTCGATGAAGAGCTTGAACAGCTCGGCGTCGAGCTGCCCGTCCTTGACCTCGGTGGTGAGAATGTCGAGCGCGCGATCGCTGGAGACCGCGCGCTTGTACGGCCGGTCTTGCGCCGTCAACGCGTCGTAGATGTCGCTGATGGTCATCATCCGCGTCTGGACTGGAATCGCATCCGCCGTGATGCGCCGCGGGTATCCCCGGCCGTCCATCTTTTCGTGATGGCCGTAGGCGATGAGCGGGATCTGCTGCAGCTCGCGTGTCCACGGAATGCGCTGCAGGAACTGAAACGTGTGCGTCACGTGACTCTCGATCTCGTGGCGCTCCGCGTCGTCCAGGCTGCCTTTCCGGATCGTGAGATAGCGAATCTCGTCCGGTGAGAGGAACGGCTCGGGGACGCCGTCCAGGCCGAGAAAGCTGCGCTTCGACCAGGCCTTGAGCTCCTCGAAGCTGCCATCGGGCAGAATCGTCGGTTCATTGGCCTGGAGCACGATCTCCAGGAAGCGGTCCAGGTCGTTCAGCTCCTGTTCGTGCGCCGCCTCCAGTTCCTTGATGAAGCCGTCGTAGCCCTTCTTCCCGTTCGCCTCGAGAAACTCCGCGCGCTTGCGCCAGAACTCGCGCTCCGCCGTCCGCCGGATGAACGCGTGACGGTGCCGCACGAGTCCCAGATCGGAGGGATACAGCTTTTTGGCCTTGATGAGCACCTGCTCGCGCACGCCGACCTTGCCGAAGTCGTGCAGCAGCGCCGCGTAGCGGATCTCTTTGACCTGCTCGCGCGAGAACCGGATGGCGCGATACGGCCCGTCGCCGGCGCGATCGACGACTTCCGCGAGCCCTACCGTCATCCCCGCCACACGACCCGAGTGGCCGTACGTGGTCGGATCGCGCTGCTCGATCGCGTGCACGGCGGCGAGCACGAATCCCTCGAACAGCCTCTCGATGTCGTCGTAGAGCCGGCTGTTCTCGATGGCGACCGCGGCCTGGCCCGCCAGGGCCGTCACCAGCTCCACAGTGCGTCTC
>QHUJ01000230.1:2479-3404 GCA_003221895.1 Gemmatimonadota bacterium
GCCTCTCGACGTCCGCAGGGGTCGAGAGGATGGCGTCGAAATTGCGCTTGCGGTTGATGAGCTGCAGCACGCCGATGATCTCGTCCTTGTGGTCCTTCATCGGGATCACGAGCATCGATTTCGTGCGGTAGCCGTAGCGCTCGTCGAACGACCGGTTGATCGTGTACTCGACGTCGGGCGGCAGGAAGTAGGCGTCGTCGATGACGAGCGGATCACCGGTGACGGCGCAATAGCCCGCGAGGCTGCCGCGATCCACGGGAATCGTATGCTCGACGAACGGCGCCTCGGGCTTCGAGTAGGTCTGGGCCAGCCGGAACCGAAGCCGCTTGTCGCCGTGCTCGTTGGTCTCCACGAGGTACAGGCTGCCGGCGTCGGACTGCGTGATGCGGCGCGACTGCGTGAGGATCAGATCGAGCAGGGTCTTGATGTCGCGCTCGGTGCCGAGCGCCACGCCGATGCGCGTCAACTCGCCGATTTCCCGGGCGCGCTGCGCCGCCTCGGCGCGCGCCCGCGCGGTCTCCGCACGCGCGGCCGCCTCGCGGAACCCCGCGCGGATAGCCATGACCAAGCGCCGCGGGCTGGTCGGCTGCGTCAGGAAGCCCGACAGGAATTCGGTGGGCAGGGCCTCGGGGACGTCCGTCTCGCCGTTGCGGCCCAGCGCAACAATCGCGCCCCCGCGTCCACGAACGAGCGCATGATGTCCACCGGAAAGGCGGAGCGACTTTCCGCGTCGAGCAGGAACACCGTCGGTCGGTCGTCGGCCACGGCGAGCTCCCGTGCGGAGTGCACGGGTCGCGCTTCGACCTGGGAGGTCTCGAGCGCCGGCGCCACCGCGTCGGGGCGCCACATGGGCGGATGCAGCAGTAGGTATCTCACAAGACAGCAGCTCGCAGGGCGCCAAACCGGAAGCGCGCCAGCGCTCCTA
>QHUJ01000137.1 GCA_003221895.1 Gemmatimonadota bacterium
GCCGCTCTGTTCGGCCACCTTGCGGGCGGTCGCAATCCATTCAGCACGCTGCTCGGGAGTGCCGTGCGAGGCATTGATGCGCAGCACGTTCGTCCCTGCCTGCAGCAGGGCAGCGATGCTCCTGGTGTTCCCGGTTGCTGGGCCGAGCGTCGCAACGATTTTGGTTTTGCGGATTGAGGAGTTGGTATCCGGAGGGTTATCCACAAATGCACGTAGGGTTTGAGATGTGGAAAACTAGCCTGCCTGAAACAGGCGCTCCATGCGCCCGGACAAGCGACAGTGCACGAGTCCCTGTTGCGGTGAATTCGTTGAGTTGACTACGTCTAGGTGAAGGCGTTGAAGTGGTGCGTGAGACGACACCGGCTGAGTCGCGGCGTTTCACGTCCTGCATAAAAATTTGCACATTCGTATATGATCTCAGCGGACCACCTCAAGTGACTTTTGTGCGAGCCGCCGACGCAGCTCCTGCAGCACGTGAATGGCCCGCGACATCGCGGAGGCCGGCATCCCCTCGATCGTACGGGCCGCCAGGCGTCGCTCCAACTGCCCCACACGCAACAGCACCTCCAGACCGTGCCGTGTGAGCGTCACACGTACCCCACGATCGTCGTCGGGGTCGGTATTGGTGTCCACCAACCCCTTCGCCTCGAGGCGCTGAATAAAGGTCGTGGCGGCCGCACGCGATACCCCGAGCTCGCGCGCCACGTCGCTGGGCCGCGCGCCATCAGGCCCGCCGAGATCCACTGCCGCCATGGCCGCATGAGCCCGCTGCGACAGGCCGAACGTCTTGTAGGCCCGGTTGCCGGCGCGCTCGATGGCCTGGTAAGCGGCGGCCACCGCGTCGGTCAGCTCCAGCGCAAGCTCGGAGCGGTCTGGCATATTGTTAACATGTTGATAGTTAACATACTAAATATTTTCCGTCCCGCAAGACGGGGACTTTCCGACCACCGCCGACGATGTCCGGGGGGAAGCTCAGCAGGTTTCCGACCAGTCGACCTTCGATTCGCGTTTGCAGCGCCCGCATTTAATGAGATCCGGCTTGCCTTTGAAGTCCTGCCGTTCCTGGCAGTGTGGGCAAACGGCGTACGTGGTCGTCACGTCCTCCCCTTCCCTGCCGCCGAGTGTGGGTCGCAGAATGCCGGTGCGGACCACGACGCTCCATCGGTCCGGTGGCACGTCGCGCACGGCGACGTCGATCCGGCTGACGCGCACCGGGCGCTTGCGCACCTCGATCACGACTTTGCCGTCGGTAGTCTCTTCGAGGATCGGGTACCACGCGCCGCGACGCAGCACGTCGGCGACGTTGTCGAGACAGCGCGCCCACCCCAGGGTAGTCGCCATGCAGGCGCCCAATGTAGCACTTCCCGCTAGATTTTGTTATGCGCACAATCGGTACAATCACGCGGTTGCAGGTTCAACGCGGGTCACTCAAGACGGGCGACAAACCGACGCGCCGCTATGACCCCGCTCCTCTGCTCGCCGTCCCGACCCTCAACGTGACGCCGGACGGCGCCCTGGGCGGCCGACCCGACGGCGAGTGGATCGTCGATGTCCATCACCGGGCGCACCCGTTCACCAAGAACGAGGACGGCCTGCACGGCATCTCGCTCGGCTTCACCACGCACTACGACGCGATGCGGGAGCACTTCGGCGACCGGATCGAAGTCGGATGCGCGGGCGAAAACATCATCGCGTCCGCGCACCAGCGCTTCACCTACGATGAGCTCGCCGACGGTGTCGCGATCCTGGCACCAGACGGCAAGGAGCGAGTCCGGTTACGGATCCTGCAGGTCGCACATCCCTGCCGGCCATTTACGGGTTGGGCACTGGGCACAACCGTCGAACCGGAGGAGTTGAAAAAGCATCTGCAGTTTTTGGACAATGGGATGCGAGGGTTTTACTGCGTCGGCGAAGGGACGGGGACGGTGGCGCTGGGGGACTCTGTCGTAATTCTGTAACGCGGAAGTATGAACGCGGAACGCGGAACCGGAGGTGTTGCTCCAGTTCCGCGTTCGCACTTCCGAGTTCCGCGTTGTGTTTAGCTCAATTCATCCCACGCCATTGCCGAGGTCTTATGGCAGCGCGCGCATGTCATATCGTTGGTCCGCGCTTCGATCCCCTGCCGGTGACGACAGCTCGGACAGACGGCGTACGTGAGCGGGAAGATTCGTCCCAGCCGCTCGATCACGCGGGGCTCGCACTGCACGATCGTCCACCGCTCCGGCGGATGATACCGGATTTCCAGAAAGCGGCGGTCGACCGGAATGTTGTGCCGGTTCACGTCGAGCACGACGATGTTGCTCGAGGAGATGCGCACGACGGGATACCATGCCCCGCGCCGCAGGGTGTGTGCGCCGGCGGGGCCGACGCGCGCCCAACCCTTCACCTGCAACTTCGTGGGCGTTACCGAGCGGGGAGCCGTTTCCATAACCTTAATGCTATCCTGGCACGCAAGTGCTTGTCGTGACTGGAGTCACAACCGATACGGTCGCCTCAGGCTCACCCGCATTCAGAGAACCCGCAAACGTGACACTTCGCACATCCCTCGATGAATGCCAGCTGCGAGCCGCAGTCCGGGCAGGCGCCGATGAAGTCCTGCTCGGGGCGGCGCGTGCTCAGCAGCGCGTCCCCGGAGGAGCCTGGAACGACTTCGCTCGGCATCGGCGCAGGGGCTCCCCCACTCATGCCCAGCTCCTGCTGCACACCCTGCTTCTCCTGCATCCATTTCTCGATGGCGATACCGATCGCGTCCGGGACGGACATCACCTTGTTCGGGCCGAGGCCGACCGCGCGGTCGGACGAGATGCCACGAAGCTGCCGGTAGATCTCCGGCAGCGGCACGCCCGAGCGCAGCGCGAGCGAAATCAGCCGGCCGACTGCTTCCACGTCGGCCATCAGCGCGCCGCCCGCCTTGCCCAGCGACATGAACACCTCGAACGGCTGTCCCTTATCGTCCTCGGTGATGGTCACGTACATCGTGCCGAGGGGTGACTCGATCCGGCGCGTCGATCCCTTGAGGAGGTCGGGGCGCGAGCGCTTGGCGCGGCGCTGCAGGTTCTCCGCCTCGACGTCGTGCAGCCGGTCACGCGTGCGCTGCAGCTCCGTGTCCAGCTCGGCGATGCGGCTGAGCGCCTCGGCGAGGGCGTCCTTCCCTGCTCCCACGGCCCCTTCCTGGACCTTCTTTGCGGTCGAGCCGGTGGAGAGCACCTGGTTCTCGCGCGCGCCGTCGCGGTACACCGTCACGCCCTTGCAGCCCAGCTCGTAGGCGTAGCGGTAGATCTGCTCGACATCCGCCTCGGTCGCGTCGTTCCCGAAGTTGCAGGTCTTGGAGATCGCCGAATCGGTGAAGTCCTGGAAGGCCGCCTGCATCTGGATGTGCCACTTGGGTGTCACGTCGTGCGCGGTCACGAAGACGCGCTGCCAGGTCTTCGGCACGGCGTCGAAGTGGATGTGGCCGGCTTCAGCGATCTCCTTCATCAAGTCGTCCGAGTACCACCCCTCGCGCTTCGCGATCGCCACGAAGTCCTCGTTCACATCCGGCATCAGCACGCCCGCCTGGTTGCGCATGAAGGCGACCGCGAACAGCGGCTCGATGCCCGACGAGCAGCCGGCAATGATGGAAATGGTGCCGGTCGGCGCCACCGTCGTGAGGTTGCAGTTGCGCAGCTTCCGCATCGGGCGGATGCGCTCGCCCCGCGCGTTGCGGGCGCAGGTGGCGTCCGGTCCCCAGATGGACCCTTCCCACTCCGCGAACGGGCCGCGCTGCTCCGCCAGCTTCCCGGACGCGACTTTCGATTCCTCGTCGATGAACTCCATCAGCTTGCGGCCGAGCGCGACGCCCTTATCGGAGTCGTACGGGATGCCGAGGCGGACGAGCAGGTCGGCCCACCCCATGATCCCGAGTCCGATGCGGCGGATCCGCTTCGCCAGGTCATCGATCTCAGCGAGCGGGTACTTGTTCGCGTCGATGACGTTGTCGAGGAAGTGCGTGCAGAGGTGCACCGCGGTGCGCAGCCCGTCCCAGTCGACCTCGCCGTTCTTCACGAACAGGCCAACATTGATCGACCCCAGGTTGCAGACGTCATAGGGGAGCAGCGGCTGCTCACCGCAGGGGTTCGTCGCCTCGTAGCTGCCGAGGTGCGGCACCGGATTGTAGTGGTTGGCGCGGTCGATGTAGAACACACCCGGCTCACCCGTCTTCCAGGCGCCGTGCACGATCTGCTTGAAGACCTCACGCGCATCGCACTCGCCCACGACTTTACCCGTACGCGGGTGGATCAGGTCGTAGGGCTTCCCTGCCTCGAGCGCGAGCATGAACGCGTCCGTCACGGCGACCGAGATGTTGAAATTGGTCACCTGCGTAAGGTCGTCCTTGCAGTGGATGAAGTCGAGGATGTCGGGGTGATCGACGCGCAAGATACCCATGTTGGCGCCGCGGCGGGTGCCACCCTGCTTCACGACGTCGGTCGAGGCATCGTACAGCTTCATGAACGACACCGGGCCGGAGGCGACACCCATCGTGGAGCGCACGACGTCGTTCTTGGGCCGCAGCCGCGAGAAGGAGAAGCCCGTCCCGCCGCCCGACTGGTGCACGAGGGCCATGGCCCGGAGGGTGTCGTAGATCCCCGAGTGACCATTCGACAGCGCGTCTTCGACCGGGAGCACGAAACAGGCAGACAGCTGGCCCAGGGGGCGTCCGGCGTTCATCAAGGTCGGCGAGTTCGGCATCCACACCCGCGTCGCCATCAACTCATAGAACGTCTCGGCGAGGCTCTCCACCGCTCGATTCGAGGCGCCATAGGTCCGGTCCGGTGCGGCAATGGTACGGGCGACCCGCCAGAAGAGGTCCTGGGGGCGCTCCACCGGCTTCCCCTGGTCGTCCTTAACCAGATAGCGGCGCTCAAGGACGGTCAGAGCATTCGCGCTCAGATCGAGAGGGGTGCTAGGGGTGGAAGCAGTCATTCGAGCTCGTCCCTTGGCGGTAGAGCGTCACAAGACCTGTGGCGCAAAGAATGAAATGTAGCCCGACAGCAGGCCAACTCAAAACCGACGGCAACGCGTGGAGGATCAAGGTAGAGATACGACAGAACCCGGGCAAGACTCGGGAACTAATCAGGTCGCGACTCGCTCCCTGAGTATTCACATCACAAACTTGGTCGCTCGCGTGGAAACGTCCCGCGACGATGTCGCTCGGCTTCCGCAACGTAGTGCTCCCACGTTCCCTTGATGCGCGCGCGCAGACCATCATCCACGTGACGGACGACCCGCGCGGGCACGCCCATGACCAGTGATCCCGGCGGCACCCGCATCCCTTCCGGCACGACGGCGCCTGCCGCGATCACGCTACCGGTGCCCACGTGCACGTCGTTCAGCAGAATGGAGCCCATCCCGACGAGGCAGTCGTCCTCCACGGTGCAGGCGTGGAGAATCACCCGGTGCCCCACCCCGACCCGGGCGCCGATCA
This sequence comes from Gemmatimonadota bacterium, assembly GCA_003221895.1. Lineage (GTDB taxonomy): Bacteria > Gemmatimonadota > Gemmatimonadetes > Gemmatimonadales > GWC2-71-9 > 20CM-2-65-7. Next base: position 5,465 of record QHUJ01000137.1, read on the forward strand.
GCGCCGGCTTTCCTTCATCTACATGCACAATCGTCGCGTCCTGCAGGTTGGTGGCCTCGCCGACCACGATGGGGGCCATGTCGCCGCGCAGCACGGCCTGGTACCAGACGCTTGACCGCGGGCCAAGCGTGACGTCGCCCAGCACGACCGCGCCCGGCGCGATGAATGCGGTGGGATGGATCTTGGACGTGTGGATTACTGCCGCACCGGCTGGAACGGCCACTGCACCCATGCTTCGGTGGGCTCGCCGTTCTTCTGCGCCGGGTTCCAGCGGAGGTTCTTCACCATGTCGAGCGCTTCATTATTGAAGGTCTCGACGTTCGAGGGCACGAACACCCGCGATTCCATCGTGGTGCCGTTGCGCGACACCCGCACGAGCAGGATTGCCTGGCGTGGGAATATTGGGGCGTCCGCCGGCACAGGAATCAACGTGGGTGAGAGCGGTACCGGGCGGCTGTCGAAGCAGAGGTTGTCCTGGTTGTACGCCGGGCCATACTGGTCGCACGGGCCCGCCTCATCGTCCCCCGTGCTCAGCATGTCGATGCGCACCGTGAATGTCTCGCCCGGGGTGATCGTAACCTGGCGATCGTAGGTCTGATACCCGGCCGCCCGTATGGTCACGTGGTGAACTCCCGCCGGCAGATCGAGCTGCGTACCGCGCACTTGCTGTCCTTCGATGAGCACCCGGGCACCCTGTGGCACGTTCTGCAGCACGAGGCGGCCCGGCGTGCCGGGAGGGGCGAGGGGCGTGCGCACCGTCGGGGTGCGGCTCGTGTCGGCCCGGGTGCTGTCGACGTGCGCGACCGCGGAAGTTGAATCCTTGCGTGGCGCTCCGTCCAAAGCAGCGAGCGAATCGGAGGGCGCCGGAGGGGGCGCGGGCTTGGCGAAGATCAGGCCCTGCTTGTAGGCGTAAAAGCCGCCGCCGCCGAACACCGCCCCCACGATCAGGAGCCACACGAGGAGTCCCGCCAGGACCGAGCGGCGCGGCTGGTCAGGGACGGGCAGGACTGGCGCACCACTCGGAACCGGCGGCCGCGTGCCGGTCGCGCGCGGCAGCGGCGTCGTGGGCGCCGTGGCGATGCGCGGGCCACCTGCCATGGACGTCATCGCCTGGGTGGCATCCGTGGTGAATGTGACCGAGCGGCCGCCCTCGAGCACCCCGATCAGCTCGTCGGCGTTCTGGAAGCGCTGCGTCGGTGTCTTCGCCATCATCTTGCGGATGATTTCGAACAGCTGCCGCTTCTCGGGGCTATCGAGCGGCGGTGTGGGGATCTCCTCCATGATGTGCTTGTAGCCGATGGAGAAGGAATCCTCGCCGTCGAACGGCACGACGCCCACGAGACACTGATAGGCGACGACGCCCAGCGAATAGATGTCGCTGCGGCCGTCCAGCGGCTGGGCCTTGGCCTGCTCGGGGCTCATGTAGTGCGGGGTGCCGATCGACATGCCGGTGCCCGTCAGCTTGCCGCCCGAGACCGCCTTCGCGATCCCGAAGTCCGTCACCACCGCATGCCCGTGCTCGTCGAACATGATGTTGTCGGGCTTGATGTCGCGGTGGACGATTTCCTTTTTATGCGCGTACGCCAGGGCGCGGGACACCTCGGACAGAATGCGCCGGATCTCCACCGGGGGCAGGCTGCCGCGCGTCGCCAGGACACTCGACAGCGGTTTGCCGCGCAGGAACTTCATGACGAAGTAAATGATTCGTCCCGATTTTCCGACGCGGTAAATCGGAATGATGTTGGGATGCTCGAGCTTCGCCGACGTGCGGGCTTCGCGCTGGAAGCGTTCGACGAACTCGCGGTCGAACGCGAGTGAGAACGGCAGCACTTTGATGGCGACTTCGCGGTCGAGCTGCTTCTCTTTCGCCTTGAAGACGATCGCCATGCCGCCGCGGCCGAGCTCGTCGAGGACTTCGTACTCCTCGTTGAGCTCCTGGCGCACCATGTCGATCTCCGAGATGTCCGGAGCATCCGCGATCCCCCGGACGCCGGTGGGCGTCGTCGCGGTCAGGTCGAGACCGCAGGAGTCGCAGAACTTCGCGGTGTCCTTATTCTGGGTACCGCAGCGGGAGCAATACATCCGGTCTCCGAGGGAACCGCGCAAACATAGGAGTCGCCCCCAGCAGGGTCAACAGATCAGCGATCGACAACTTGGAATCGTTGAATTCGCGTGACGCTTGCTCCCGTTGCCGGATCGGAGATCGTGACCGCCAGACGGTAGCTCCCTTTCCCGATGTCACGCAATTCGATGCCGCGCTGCACGCGCGTGATCGGTCCGTCGGACGGCGCGTCGAACTCGAGTAATACGGGCGAACGGCCGCCGCCGAACAGCCGACCGATGGCGCCGAACAACGAGCGCCCGCCTTCACGCTCCAGCCGCACGACCGTGTGATACGCGGCGCCCCGTCCCAGTCCGTAGATCTCGTAGTACAGATGTAGTGCGCTTCTTTCGGGGAATCCCTGCAGCGGATTGAGTCGCACGGTGTCACCGGACGGCGCGTGCCAGACGAGTCCGGAGCCCTCGCGTCCCACGACGACGTCGCTCACGGAAAAGCGGTGCGGATCGAGTGTGTCGACGCGCGCCTCACCCGCGACGAGATCCCCGGCGCCACCGTCGGTCGTCGCGACGAGCAAGCGGAAAACGTAATGACCCGCCGGCACCGGCAGCGCGATGCGGCCCGTGAGGTAATCCGGGTGGCGCAGCGGCTGGCGCGCCGCAAAGACGCGCAACGTGTCGTGCCGGGCCACGACGCGGCCGGTCGAATCGACGACGATCAGCCGAAACTGGAGCGGGTAGCGCAGGCCGCCCGCGGCCTCCGCCGGCGCCGCCGAGAGCCGCTCGCCGGGAATCGCGAAGACGACGTGCAGCAGCTGCCCCTCCCCGGCCGGCCCCGTGGAGTCGCCGGTACCGGTCACGAACTCGCTGGCGACGATGTCCATGGGCAGATCGAAGCGACGCCGGTAGCTGTCGCTGGTCGTCGCGTACGCGATATCGCGCCGCCCCTGGTTGCGCTCGGTCGCAATCTCGGAGCTGGGGGGCCGCTGGCTCGCGGCGACGCGAGTGTACAGTGGCCCGAAGTCGTGTCGCGACGCGTACAGGTCGGCGATCTGCGGATCCATGAAGGAGGCCGCGCGCACCCCGCGGCTGAACCCGAGCACGTCCACCAGACTCTCCACCAGCTTGAAGTCGGTGGCATCGTCGCGCGCCACGAAGTGGAAGACGAGGTCGCCCGACGGACGGTGGTACAACCAGCTCTCATTGGGCTCGACGTCAGGTTGGATGTAGCGTGCCCGCCGGTCCGGCTCTCCGTGCCGCAGATAAATGACGCCGCGATCATCGAACTCGGCCTGCGCCGACCGGTAACGCTCGGTGATATCGTAGTGACGATGCCGGCTCACGAGTCGAAAGTCATGCCGCGCCTGGAACCAGCGGCGGTAATGCTCGGCCAGCCGCTCGCCGACATCACGCGCCTCCTCGGCGTCGCGCTTGCTCCAGAACTCGTCCAGCCATTCGGCGCGCTGGCCTGGGGTGGTGAGCGCATCGAAGGCCTTCAGCTCGGCGGAATCGGCGATCCAGGAGAGGTCGAGCCGGTAGAGCGCCACTGCCGGCGGTGATTGCGCGGCGCGCGCGCCGTTGAAGTACGCCGTCCAGCCCTCTCTGGGACGGCGCGCGAGGTAGGAGGTGCGCGCGACCTCGAGGTAGCCGATTGCGGAGTCGCCATCGAGCGCGAGATAGGTGCGGAACGCAGCGAGCGCCGAGTCCGTCTCACCCGCTTCGCGCTCGACGCGGCCGCGGACCAGCTGCACGTCGGCGTGGCGCCCCGCGGATGAAGCGGCGGCCAGCCGCACCGCGCTCAAGGCGACCTCGAGCCGCGGGCGGATGCGCTGCGTGAGCGCCGTGGTCGCGAGATCAACGACGGCCGACGCAAACGAGGGATCGGCTTCCGTGGCCCGCGCGAATGCCTTCGCAGCCTTGGAGAGATAATCCTTGCCGAGCATCTGACGCAGGTTCTCGATCGCGATCGAGCCTGCCTCACCGATCGCGAGCTCCGCGAGGCCGTCGCCATACCAGGGATAGGGCCAGTCGGGCCGCAGCTCGCCCGCCCATTCGAATTCCCCGGCGGCGTCATCGTAGTGTGATTTGTTCTTGGTGATCTCACCCAGGCGATAGGCGATGAATCCGAGCCGCAGGTGAATGAGCGGATCGCCGCGATTCAGCTTGGCCACCGCGATCGTCGTCGTTTCGAGCTGTAGCAACGCCACGCTGTCCTGCACGAGGCTCAGCGAGTCGCGCAGCGTTTCCAGATTGGCGCGATCAGCGGGTGCCTGGACCAGAGCGGCAAGAACAAGGAGCACAGCCATCCTGCTGGATTATAAGCGGGCTGGCGCGGGCTGCTCTTACGGGGCGCGTCAGAAGTCGGCGGCGAAGGCTCCGTAGATCTGCGCCTGTCCGGTGGCCGGCTGCGCGACCCCAACCCGCACGCGCAGCGGGAGGTCGTAGCTCACCGTCAGATCGCCGACCAGCTCGACGCCGAACGACCGAAGGCTGTGTAACCTCGCCGCCTCACCGGGATTCCACGCATCGCCAATGTCGCCGAAAACGGCCACCGAAAACTTGTCCGCGCCAACCGGCAGGTGACCGACCGACTTTCCCACGAGCGCGAGTGGCAGCCGATACTCGACCGTCGCAGTGGCCGCGCGGCGGCCCCTGGCCGCTCCGGCGGAATAGCCGCGCACCGGAAACGAGCGAAACGTGCCGATCGTCTGCGCGAACGCGAGCTCGGCGGCGCCCGACGACACGCCGCCGACGGAGAGATGATCGGGGAGGGGTCCGTCCATCGCACCGGTCGCGATGCGCATCGCCAGGACGGGGTATGCGAACCCGAGCCGAGGTCCGAGTCGGAGATAGACATTGCCGCGGCCTCGCACCTCGGTCAGCCAGCGGGAGGTCCCCTGCTCTCCCCGATAACGATAGAGGAAGCTCGCGGTGGCGCCGTCCTGCAGCGACACGGTGAGCGGCGCCGCCACCGCCGATCCAAAGGACAGACTGGCGACGCCACCGACCAGGTCGTGCGAGGCGCAGCCGATGCAGATGTCGGCGAGCGTGGTATCGGGCTCGGAGACGTATCGCTTTCCTTCATATTCAGCGCCGACCCGTAACGACACGAAGCTGCGCCAGCGCTGCGCCAGGAACGTGGCGCCGAGGGCGGCATCGCGCTGCTCTCGCGACACCACGTGGCCTGTACTGGCGATGCCGATGAGCGACCAATCGTTGGAGGCGGAGAAGTCGAGTGTGGGATCGCCGAGTGCGTTGCTCACCAGGGCGAAGAATCCTTGCGCGCGACCTGGCGACCCCGACACGAGGGCGTTGGCGAAATAGGCGTAGCGACCCACCGCGTCGCCCCCGGCCGTGGCGGCGCCGAGGAAGTGGCCTGCTTCGCCAGCATTGTAGGCGAGCGGGATCCAGAAATGCGGGCGCAGCGACGGCCACGACGAGTATCCCGTCTCCCGAATGGCGACATGCGGCGCCGAGTCAAACGGCGCTTCAGTGGCACCTGTCTCCATCGGTCGTGGTGACTGGAGCGGCGCGACCGCGCGCAGCTCCCAACCCTCGTGGCCCAGCGTGGTGAAGAGGATCTGGCCGTCGGGTAGCACGGCAGGAGACCGGGCACCCAGCGGCTCATCGGTGAGTCGCGTCACTCCCTGTCCGTCTTTCCAGAGATGGATCTGCGGAAAACCGGCGGCATCGGTCACGAACAGTACGCCACCCATGCCCCAAACAGGATCGGCGACGAAGTCGGCGGGCTGAGTGAGAACCGACAGCGATTGCGCGGGCGGGGCGCCGGCGCGCCAGCGCACCAGCTGCCACTGTCCACTCTGGTGGCGTGGCGCGACGACCCAGCGCCCGTCCGGCGACGGGACGACATCGCCCCAGGTTGTTCCAGGCGCATCGATGATCGGATCGGCCAGATGCGGCGCCAACGCCGGCGCATTGATCCCATCGCCGAGCTTGAGCGCCGCGAGCACGCCCCCGCCGACCCTCGGCTCGAGCAAACGACCGGCGTCGGACATGCGCTGCCATTCTGCCGAGGGCGGCGGCAGCCAGCGCCATAGATCGCTGCGCACCGTCCAGCGATCGGCGTACTCGAGCTGCGCGACGATCAGCGTGTCCCTGAGCCAGTCGTAGCTCACCTGGCCGTTGACGCGATGCGAGCGGAGCACCGCGCCGCTCGTCGCATCGACGACGCGGAGCTTCCGCGCATCGCGGCCATCGTCGTAGACGTATGCGATCTGGCTCCCGTCCGGCGAGACCCGCGGCACCGGCTCGCTGCGCAGGTGCGCGGCGATCAGGCGGCTGCGCGTGAGATGCTGGTCCGGCGCCGCCGTTGCGATCGCGCGCTTCCACTCCTCGAGGAGGGCGCGCGGCGCGCCGGCGCGATGGAGTGGCCGCGCAATACGGAACGGAATCAGCTGGCCGGCTGTCGTCTCCGAAAAGCGCGGCACGAGTGAATCACCCGCCGTCTGCGAGAAATACTCCCAGAACCGGCTGCCGTAGGCGTAGGGGGTGAGTCCGTCGGCCCACCGCGTGAACAGCAGCGCGTCGTAGGGCGAGCGGGTGTCGCCTGTGGCCGCGTCCGCACCGACCGCCTGTCGATGGAAGCTCCCCTCGGCGCGCCCTCCGGCCGTGAAGCGCGACTCATAGTAGGTCGCGAGGCCTTCGATCACCCAGCTCGGCTGATACTGATTCGGGAACAGCCCCGGCAGGCGGCCAAAGACGCTCTGCAACGACCCCCACACGCCGCGCGACCGATCCAGATGAAAGACGTGGGTCAGCTCGTGCACAATCACGAGTCGCTGCCAGCTGTCGTACGTCTGCAGCGCCGGATCGGTAGCGGGTGGGACGAGCAGAATCGTGAACCGGTTGGATGGATACGTCGACGTAAAGCCGTTGGGTGTGTCGAAGTCGTCGGACAGCGTCAGATCGACGATGCCCCGCGGCTGGTGCAGCTCCGTCGACAGCAATCGGTAGGCGCGCTCCGCTTCCGCCGCTGCTTCGAGCGCTTGGCTGCGGTTGGCTGGACGGAAGTGGACCCGGAAATGCGTCGTGTGAAGCGTGCGCCAGGCGCCCGATGGATTGACTTGGCTGGACGCGATGCTGGGGAACGCGAGGAGGGCGAGGAGAATTCTCATCGTGCCACTTCCCTCAAGAACTCCTCAATCCCCTTCGCCACGCCGCGAGCGTAACGCAGCCGCCCTGCGGGACTGGCAAGCAACGCCTCCTGCTCGGGAATCATCATGAACAACCCTTCGGTGAGCGCCGACGGCATCCACGGATCGCGGACGAGCGCGTAGTCGCCGCGGCCCATGCCAAGGTCGTGCACACCCAGCTCGGCAACCAGCGCGCGATCGAGCGCCCGCGCCAATGCGGCACTGCGCGGATGGAAGTAGTAGACGCTCGTGCCGTTGTTGACGAACGGATTCACGCCGTCGGGCAAGGCGTTGGCATGAATCGAGACGAGCACGTCGGCATCGTGCTGCTCGGCGAATTGCGTGCGCGGAAATAGATCGATCGGCGTGGAGTCGGTGCGCGTCAACAACACGGTCGCACCGCCCTGCTCGAGCAGTGCCTTGGCCTGCTGCGCGACGGCCAATGTCGCGACGGGCTCCCACAATCCCGAGGGCCCTTTGGCGCCAAGAGGCGGATGGCCGGGATCGATCACGATCGTACGGCCGGCGAGCGGGCGGCGTGGGTCGATCGCCGGTGGGCGGCGGATCTCGAGCACCAGATCGCGGCCGCTCCAGTGGGTGCGATATCCCCAGACCCGCCCGGCGAGCGACAACGTGATCGTCACCTCGTCGCTCGTGGGCTGTGCGTAACTCATTCGCGTGACGTACGGGTCGCTGCCGCCGTGTTGCATCCAGTTCACGTCTGACGCGACGCCGTAGAGCCGCAGCGTCAGGCTGCGCTCGTCTTCTTCGACTTTGAATGGCACGTGGGCAGGCAGCGGCACGTGCAGCACCAACGAGCGCGGTCCGGCGACCAGCCGCACGGAGCCGACGATGCCGCCGGGCGGCGGCGTGCCGGAGGCGAGCGGAACGACGTCGGCCGTGTTCACCCAGGCGACAGTGCCGCGCGACAGCTGCAAGCGCGTTTGCCCCGCCCAGCGACCGTTGGCGACCGCGCTCGTGCCCAGCGGAAAGAACCAGTTGTACGTGCCGTAGGGGACCGCTTTGCCGACGGTCAGGCTGTCGGTCTTGCCGGTGTGCGCCGTGTCGTCGTTCAAGACAATGACGGCGGGATGAGAGCGATCGAGCGTATCGACAACCAGAGGCCAGACGGCGCGCGCGGTGTCGGTGCCGACGATCGCTTCGACGATCGCATCACAGACCAGTTGAGCCGGGAGCCAGGCGACGTAGCGATCCGCGGCCGGTGGGAGCCGATAGGCCGTCGTGTCCGTTCCGAACGCGCGCACGCCCCAGGTCGGCTCTTCGGGCAGCGTGTCCGGAACGAACCAGACTACGTCCTGCTTCCCTTCCATGCGCAGGCGGACCCGAGCGCCTGGCGTGGCGCGCACCGCGAGTCGGATTCCCTCACCGGCAGGAAAGGCCAACGTGTCGGTAGGAGTGAAGCTCGTCGTGTCGATCCAGGCGACGGCACCCGGCGCTGGACGAAACGGCTGCGCGACCGGCGCCACGAATGTGGTCTCGCGCAGCTCCGCCCCCGCGCCGGCGCGCGCGACGATGTGAAAATGCGCCTTCCCCACCGAGTCCTGCTGCAGCGGCACCCATGCGAGCCAGCTGCCACTCGCGTGGACCGTCACCGGGCGGTCATTGATCGAGAGCGTGGCATCGCCGCGGCCGCGTCCCACACTGCCGAAAACGAAATTCGAGTCCTGCGCCTGAATCGGGTCGGCGGTGTCGGGATAGACGATCGTGATTGCGAGGGGCTCGTGCGCAGGCGCTGGTGCGGAGGGACCGGATTCGCGACGCGCTGCCGGCGCCGCGCACCCCGTTGCGGCAAAAAAAAGCGCGGCAGAAACGAGTCGCATGTGGCGCAAGCTACCGCTGAGCAATAAATTGGGCCACCTTACTTTATGAGCCTTTCTCTCGGCACCTGCGAGTATTGCGGCCGGCAAAATGACGCCAGCGCGCAATTCTGCTCCGACTGCGGCAAGCCGCTCACGAAGGCTGCCGCGGCGCGCACCGCCGTATCCGCGGGAGGCGGAGGCGGGGTGGTATCGCGGACGAGCGGTCCACCGTCGCCGGGAGCGACGCCCATCGAGGGTGCGTGCCCGCTGTGCGGATCGGTCCAGGCCCAGAGCGGTGGTGGAGGCGGAGGCACCACGGTCGAACGACGGTCCATCCCCGACAGACGCGCCGATCATTCCCTCACATTGATTCTGGTTTCCGAGATGGCTACCGAAGTGGCGCGCTTCGAGCGGAGGCACGCTGCGACGTCGATCGGTCGAACCGAGGGTGACATCCGGTTTCCCGAAGACCAGTTTCTCTCGCCGCTCCACGCCAAGTTGTCGTGGGAAGAGGGCCGTCTCGAAGTCCGCGATCTGGGGAGCCGCAACGGCACCTGGGTGTTTCTCGATGAACCACATCGCCTGAACGACGGCGACGTCGTCCTCATCGGATCGCAAGTGCTGCGGTTTCGCCGCCTGGGCTATCCCGGCCCCTACACCGCCGAGGCCGATGCGACGAAGCGCATGGGGAGCATGACGCCGAGCGCCGACATCGCGAGCCTCACCCAGCTGCGCGCCGACGGCAGCGCGCGGGACGTCATTCAGCTCTCACCGGGACGCGACGTCCACATCGGCCGCGAGCGCGGCGACTGGATCTTTCCCTACGATCCCTCGATGAGTGCGCAGCATGCGACGGTGCGCTCCGAGGACGCCGACTTCGTGATGGTAGACGATCACAGCCGCAACGGCATCGCGATCGCGGCGCGAGGCGCGATGGTGCTCCAGCATGGCTCGCGCATCATGGTCGGCGACAAGTTGCTCCGGGTGGAACTACCGGGAGCCGCAGGGACGGCAGGGACGGGGGCGGCAGGGGCGGCAGGCTCATGAAGGTGTGCCCAGTTTGCTCTACCGACTACGGCGATGATGTGAAGTTCTGTCCGAGAGACGGACAGACACTCCGATCCGCAACACCAGCTGCGGATCTCGTCGGCCAGGTCGTCGCCGACCGCTACCACGTGATGAAGAAGCTGGGCGAAGGCGGGATGGGTCAGGTGTACCTCGCCGAGCACGTGAAGATGGGGCGGCGCAGCGCGATCAAGGTGATGAATCCGTCCATGGTGCACGATCCCGATGCGATCGCCCGCTTCAATCGTGAAGCCTCCAGCGCCAGTCGTATCAGTCATCCCAACGTCTGCGCGATCTACGATTTCGGGGAGACGTCCGACGGGCTGATCTTTTTGGCGATGGAGTTCATCGAAGGTGAGCCGCTCACCGACCTGCTCGAGCGGCAAGGGGCGCTGCCCGTGGCGCGCGCCGCGAACATCTTCCTCCAGACCGCCGATGCCCTCCAGGCTGCGCACGACCTCGGCATCGTGCATCGCGATTTGAAACCTGACAACATCATGTTGACGAAGGGAAGAGGAAGCGCCGATACCGTGAAGGTCGTCGACTTCGGGATCGCGAAGGCCATCGGCGGTGATGACAGCGGGCAGAAGGTCACCAAAACCGGCCTGGTCATGGGCACGCCGGAATTCATGAGCCCGGAGCAGCTCTCGGGCGACAAGGTAGACGGCCGCAGCGATCTCTACTCGCTGGCGCTCGTGTTCTTCCGCATGCTGAGCGGCAAGCTGCCGTTCGAGGCGACGACGGTGCAGGAAACGATGATCAAGCGGCTCACCGACGAACCGGCCAGGCTCACCGAGGCTCGACCCGATCTGTCGTTTCCGCCGGGGCTGCAGCCGGTGTTCGACACCGCACTCGCGCGCACCCCCGCCGAGCGGTACCAGACGGTCGCGAAGTTTGCGGCCGACGTCGCCGCTGTCACCGGCCGGCCCGTAGCCCGCTCGGTGCCGCCCACGGAAGCCAAGACCGAGCTCATCGATACGCCCACGATCCGTACGGCCGCGCCACCGGCTCGTCGCAAGCGGCCGATCCTCGCGGTTGCGGTTACGCTCGTCGTGATACTCGCGAGCGGTGGCGCGTGGATGGTGTTGAGCGGCGGCAGCAAGGCCCCACCCCCGCAACCGTCGGTGGCGCCCGACACTGCGAAGCAAACTGCCGGCGGGCACAATGGCCATGAAACCCGACCCGGGGGCGCAACGCAATTGCAGACAGGAATCGACCCGTCGCAGGCAGGGAAAATCCTGGATGGACTCATCGAAAGTCCACCAGCTGTGGTCATCGATTCCGCCGCCAAAGTCTTTTTCACGGCTGGCGTGAAGAAGGGCGATAAAGCGTTCGCGGCATGCCTCGTCGCGCAAGCTCAACAAGCTTTGGGTAAACGCAGCAGAGCGGTGCAGTGGGCCAATCGCGGCCTGGAGATCAATCCGCAGCTCAGCTCGTGCCAAAACGTGGTTCGAGGAGGTGGGTCATAGCGCGCATGTTCGGACGCTCGCCCAAGGTTCGCGTCGAGGTCGCCGCCAAGACCGACCAGGGCCGCACGCGCGATCACAACGAGGACCGCTTCCTCGTGGCGGACCTCACACGCAACTCAGCCGCCCCCCCGCTCCAGCCGGATGTGCGCCCGCATGAGATCGGCCCGCGCGGCACGTTGCTCGTGGTCGCCGATGGCATGGGCGGCGCGGCGGCGGGCGAGCTCGCGAGCCAGATGGCGACCGACACGATCTACGCGCATCTCGCCAAGACCTGGCACGACGACGACGCGACACCGCAACGGTTCGCGTACCGGCTCAAGGAGGCGGTCGAGGTCGCCAACGCGAGCATTCACGCGCACGCCAGGGCGCATCCCGAGGTGCGCGGCATGGGCACGACGACGACCGCCGCGGGCGTGCTCGACGATCATCTGTACCTCACGCAGGTCGGCGACAGCCGGGCATACCTGATTCGCGGAGGCGAGGCGCATCAGCTCACCAAGGATCAGTCACTGATGCAGCGGCTGGTCGAGGCGGGCGAGCTGACCGAGGAGGAAGCGGCGCAGAGCGAGCGCCGTAACATCATCCTCCAGGCGCTCGGCCCCGATCCCAAGGTCAAGGTCGATCTGACGCACCAGCAGCTGCGGCGCGGCGACATCCTCGTGCTCTGCTCCGACGGCCTCTCGGGACAAGTAAAGAAGGAAGAGATCGCCAGGATCGTGACGTCGGCTCCCGACCTCGCGAGCGCCGCCGACAAGCTCATCGCGCTGGCGAATGAGCGCGGCGGTCCGGACAACATCACCGTCGTCGTGGCGCGGTTCGACGGCGAGGGCCTGCGGTTCTCGGGCAGCGGCACACCCGAGGACGTGGGGCATCAGGTCTATCCGTTGATCGATACCGAGACGAGCACCGAGCCGGTTCCCGTCTATAAAGGAAGCCGTCCGCCCGTCCCCCGCAGCCAAGATGCTCGCAATCGCACGCGCACCATCGTGCTCGGCGCCCTCGCAGTCCTCGCTGCGCTCGCCTGGTACCTGACGCGGGCGAAGTGAAAGCCCAGTTCAAATTTCTCTCCGGCGCGCGCGCCGGGCAGATCGAGACCTTCCGGAAGGGCTACATCGGGCTGGGCCGTCACCCGCTCTCGGACGTGCGCTTCGATGCCGAGCGCGATCTCGACGTCTCATCCCGCCACGCGGCCATCGTCCGCAAGAGCGAGGGGTTCATCCTCCAGGATCTGGGCAGCCGCAACGGCACGTTGGTGAATGGGCAGCGGATCACGGGTGAGACGCTGCTGCAGAACGGCGACGTGATCGGCTTCGGCGCGAACGGCCCCGCGCTCGAGTTTCAGGTTATCAACGTCACGGATGCCCCGGCGACCGCTGGCGCGGTGACGGGAGAGGCGGGGGGGACGGAGGCGCACGCCGAGCGCGCGTCCTCTCCCCCGGACGTCTTTCCGGCTGCGCCGCGGCAGAGCACCGGGATGAGGATTGCGGCGGAGGTGTCACGCCAGACCGCGCAGCTGCGCCGCACCACCAAGGTCCTGGTCGTCCTGTTGCTGCTTGTCGGCACCGGGTTCACGTGGATGCAGTGGGACACGGGCCGTCGCGCCCGCGAGCTGACCCGGCTGCAGGCGCGGGCCGACAGCCTGATGGTCGAGGCGCGAGACATGTCGGCGCGCTACCGCACCGAGCTGCAGGGGATTCGCGACGCGCTGGGCGCTTCGCAGCTGGAGACCGCGCGCCTGCGTCGCGAGCTGGCGGCTGCGGGCGATGACGGGACCTCCGTGTCCCGGCTGCGTGCCGAGCTGGATACCGCCGAGCGCCGTCAACGAGCGCTGGCGGGCGCGGTCGGCGGCGTGGATTATCGCGCGATTTCGCATAGGAACCAGGACGCGGTCGCGATCGTGCTGGTGGAGTTCAATGACGGCGAGCGCTTCAGCGGGACGGCGTTCTGCGTCGACTCGATGGGCACGATGGTCACCAACAAGCACATCCTCGTGGGCGACGACGGCACCAGGACCCCGAAACGCATCGGCGTGATTTTCTCGGGCAGTACCCAGTTCTGGCGCGGGGAGATGATCGGCGTCTCGTCGGACGCCGACATCGGCGTGTTCCGCGTGCTGATCAAGGGCGGGACGCCGCGCGTCGCCGGCCTCGCACCCAGCCGTGAGGGACTCGAGCGCGGTGATCCCGTAGCGATCCTCGGCTACCCGCTCGGCTTTGACTTGCCGATGGAGGCACAGGGGGGCCAGCCGATCGCCGAGCCGACGCTGACGGTGGGGACGGTCAGCAAGGCGCTGACGTCCATCGTCCAGGTGGACGCCTACGGCGCGCCGGGATCGTCAGGGAGTCCCATCTTCGATCACGATGGAAAGGTGATCGCGGTGCTGTACGGCGGAGAGCGGGAGTCGAACGGCAAGATCATCTTCGCCGTGCCTGCGTACCTCGCCTCTGACTACCTGAAGACCTTGAATCTTCCGAGATAGCTTACTGGTGGTGCGGGTCCCACACGGCGACTCCGACCCGCGAATCCGCTGTTCCATAATAGAGAAACCACTTCCCTTTGAACGGCACCAGTGCTTCCACAAACGTCGTGCCCTGCGTGTACTGGCCGGTCCGCTCGTAGCTCTCTGTCGGCCTGATGAAGGCGGTATCGGAGCGTGCGAGGAGGCGCGCGGGATTGGTGCGATCGAAGAGCGCCTGGCCAGCACTATAGGCGTGCGTCGCGCTGTCGCCGGCATTGTACAGCACGACGATCCCAGCGGTCGTGAGGAGTGGGGGTGGGCCCGCTTCGACCAGCCACGAATCGAATCCGCGCGGGCGGGCCGCAAGCACAGCGATCGCCGCACCCGTCGAGTCTTCAACCGGCGTCCAGTCAAGCAGATCGTCCGACGTCGCGAGCCGGATCGTCGGCACGCCCCAATACATCCAGTACTTGCCGTTCAGACGTGTCGCGATGAGTCGGGCGCCTTGGACCCGACTCACGATCGCGCCGGACTTTGATTCACTCCGCAGATACCTGCCGCTGGCGGCACGAGCGAAGGCGGGACCATGCTTCACCCAGGTGATGAGATCGCGCGATGTTGCGACGGCGAGACGTGGGACGTCGCGGTTCCACTGCGTGTACGTGAGGATGTAGGTGCCATCCTCGGATTGCACGATCCGCGGGTCCTCGACACCGCCCGGCCACTCGTTCTGCCGTTGAGCGTCAGTGTCTGGATAGAGAACGGGCGTGGGGTGGCGTACAAAGCGAAGCCCATCGCCGCTTTCAGCAAGGCCGAGCCGCGACGTGTGACCGCCGATCTGCTGCTCTCCGCTCGCATCCTCCGCGCGATATAGTAGAAAGAGCGTCCCACCCCTCACCACCGCCGCGGGATTGAATGTCGCATACGCCTCCCACGCCACCGCACTGTCCCCCAGCGGTGAGTGGAAGCGAGACGACGCATCCGGTGTAACGACGGGGTTTACGGCGGCCGATTTTGTGAACGGGCCGACCATCCAAGTTTGCAGTACAAGCAGGACTCCGCCTGCCACGGTCACGGCATGGTGCTCTTCGTCAGGATGGACTCGTACTGCAGCAGCATCGCTTTGCACATATTGCCTCCCATCACCCTAACGAATCTGCACGGTTTGACTCTATCCCGGGGCTCAGCGCCCTGTGAGGGCACGTCAACTCAACCCGGGCGCTGCCCACCGACCTAAGGCAGTGCGTACGCCACATACGTATCGCTCGACTTGGATCCCAATTTGCCACCCCCCGCTGCAATCACCACGAATTGCTTCCCGCCAACCGCATACGTACTCGGCGTCGCATAGCCCGGCGCGGGAAGCGTGGCCTCCCACAGCAGGCGCCCTGTGCTTTTGTCGAACGCGCGGAACTTGGCGTCCTGGGTCGCCGCGATGAACAGCAGGCCGCCAGCTGTGACGATCGGCCCGCCGTACTGCTCGGTGCCGGTGATCGGCACACCGCGCGCCGTCAGCGCGGCAAACTCACCCAGCGGAATTCTCCAGCGGTAGTCGCCGGTGTTGAGATCGATCGCACTGAGCGTGCCCCACGGCGGTTTGACCGCCGGGTAACCGGTCGAGTCTCTCCAACGCTCGTAGCCTACGAATTCGTACGGCGACATGGGGCGTTGAAGACGCGAAACGGTATCGCCGGGCGCGACACTGTAGCCGAGATACTCGAGCACCGCGCGCCGCTCCTTCCCGGCCAGGTTCGCAAACGAAGGCATGAATCCCCGACCCGACTCCAGGACGTCTTGCGCGGCGTCCACCGAGAGATGCGTGCGTACACCGACGAGTGACGGCGCGCGGTCTCGCCCGCGCCGGTCTCCCCCGTGGCAGCCCGCGCACGCCGTCGCGTAGACAACGGCGCCGGAACGCGCGGCGGCTGTTGCTGGCGGGATGGCAGCGGATTCGCGCATCGCGGCAATCCAGGGGACATCGCTCGCGTTCACATAGAGCACACCGTCGGGATCCACTGCGGCGCCACCCCACTCCCCTCCCCCGTCGAAGCCGGGCAGCACGACGCTTCCCTCGCGGCTCGGCGGTGTAAACAGCGCGCCGGACCTGAGCGCGCGGAATCGCTTCGGGTCGGTGACGTCGGATTCACCGAGCGCCTGGCGCGCGAACGGGATGGGCTTGAGTGGAAATGGCTGCGTCGGCCAGGTCCGCTCACCAGTCAAATTGGATGCGGGGACTGCGCGCTCTTCAATGGGAAAGAGCGGCTTGCCCGACTCGCGGTCGAACAGGAATACGAATCCGCTCTTGGCAATCTGTGCGACCGCATCGATGGGCGAGGGATGCCCGGTCAACGTGACGAGATTGGGCGCGGCCGGGAGATCGCGGTCCCAGAGGTCGTGGTGCACGGTCTGGAAATGCCACAGACGCTTCCCGGTCGCCGCATCGAGTGCGACGAGCGCGTTCGCGAACAGGTTGGCGCCGGCGCGGGCGCCACCGTAGAAGTCCGGTGTCGCCGAACCCGTGGGGACGAACACGATGCCCCGCCCTTGATCGACCGTCATCCCTGCCCACGAGTTCGCGCCGCCCGCCGTGCGCCAGGCCTCGGCAGGCCAGCTGTCGTAGCCGAACTCCCCGGGGCGCGGGATCGTGTGGAACGTCCATCGGATCGCACCCGACCGGACGTCGTAGGCGCGAATGTCGCCCGGTGCGGAGCCTTCCTCTTCCCCAACCCGCGTCCCCTGGATCAGCAAATCCTTGTAGATGACGCCCGGGCTGGTGGCCACCAGATACGCATCATCGATATCGCGCGACAGACCCGCCTTGAGATCGATCGAGCCGGAATCGCCGAACGTGAGGATAGAGCGTCCTGCCTTTGCGTCGAGCGCATACAACCGGCGACCGGCCGTGAAGAAGATCCGTTGGTCAGCGCCGTCGGCCCAGTACACGACGCCGCGATTGACGTGGCTGGGAGGGGTGCGCGGCGCGTTGGGCGCGGTGCGCGGGTCGAAGCGCCAGATCAGTGACCCGTTCTCGGCGTGCAGCGCAACCACGGCAAGCGCGGGCGTGGTCGCGTACAGTACGCCATTCACCACGATGGGTGTCGCCTGGATCTCGCCGTGGCCATCGGCCGGGAGATCACCGGTGTGATAGATCCACGTCACGCGCAACTGGGCGACGTTGCCGGTATTGATCTGATCCAGCGGGGAGTAGCGCGTGTTGCCGGGGGAGCCGCCTGTTACGCGCCAATCATTGGGCGACGGAGCACTCGTGGTGCACGCGGCGACCACGAGGAGGATGCCGAGTTTCAACCTACACGGCGCTCGGTACGATACTTCACGTAGACAGTGCGATTCGGTCGCTCCGGGCCGAGCGTGGTCATGCCGAGTTTGCCGGCGATCGCGCGGGCCGCCTCGTTGCTGTCGTCGATGCAGGCGATGACCCGCTCGAGCTTCGCGGTGTTGAACGCCCAGTCGAGCGCCAGCTGGCAGGCCTGCTTCGCCATGCCGCGTGTTTGCACCTCCGAGCGCATGGCGCAGACCAGCTCGAAATCGTTGGTTGCTGTGGCTTGTGACTGCAACAGCCCGGCGAATCCCAGCGGGACCGGCCCCTCCATGACGGCAAAAAGATGATGCGACTGCCGTTCTTCAGGGAGCGGCAACGTGCCAATGAACTCCCAGACATCGTCCTGCAGCTGCAGGGAGTTCAGCAGCTCAATGTGCGATTGGTTCAGCGGCCGTAGCTCCATGACGTCGACCCTTGCGCGGTTACCCAGTAATAGAATGTGTCGATCCAGTGATCGCTGCCCTGCCGTTTGAGTCCGAACCCATGTCCCCCCGTTGCTGAAAATATGAACCTCAAGCGCGCCCCCCGCTTTCGCCAGCGCATCCCTCAGGATGACGCGCTCCTGCCCCGGATCTGCATGATGATGTCGGTCAGCGCTAGTACGATCGCGATGCCCGCAGAGCCGGCGGTCCAAATCATGCCCGACCGGAGGAGCATGTTGACGATGGCAGCGGTAATCGCGCCGTATGAGAGGATCACCAGCAACGAGCGCCGGTACGGCGGGCGTTCCCGCGTTGGGCGAAGATCCGGGATCAGCCGTGCCATCTACTCCTCCGTGTCAGCCCAGCGCGCGGCCGGACCACGCAACATGCAGCAGTGCGTAGGTAGCCCACCCCATGCCCCCGCCCAGCACGCCAAAGAACACCACCACGGTGACGGCGCCGAGCACCAGCGCCAGTCTCACGAATCCAGGCGATTCGACCATCTTGCGGCTGGCCGAGTCCGCGTGCGCAGCCTGAGGGAACGCCTTCGTGTACCAGTCGGGGAGTTTGACAGCGGGCTGCCTTTGACCCTCCACGACCGCGGATCGGAGCTCCTCCTGGGTGGGATGGGGTCCGAGCGCGAAAATCGCTCCGCCCACGAGCACCGTGAATAGTGAAGACGCGGTAATCGCGCCGAACAGCGACGCTATCCGACTGGAGCGCCGATCGTGGCGTCTCCTCCAGCGCTGCACAAACCAGATGCCCAGCGGCGCGGCGAGAATGGCGCCGACGGAAAAGAGCAGGCCCAGCAGGAAGACGACGATACCGCCGATACCGCTCAATATCCGAACAATGAGTGACACAGGCTTCGGCGCCGCCTGAGCGGCTGGGGTAGTCAGGAGTGTCTCAGGCATCTTGGCTCCCGAAGTAGTGCCCGCCTCATGCAGGCTTCCCTGCCGACGCGATCCTACTGCGGCTGACGTCGCGCGGTCTAGCGGGCCAGTTCTCCGACACGTCGACGCCATAGTATATCGAGCTCTGCCGGAGAAACCTTGAGCAGGTGGGCCGCGGTATCGAGTATCGCTCGCTTATCAATCGCAGAGATCACACCATCCGTGGGCGCAACCCAATGAATTCGATATGCCCTTGACGTTCAAGGATGCTGATAAGCGACAATAATGACCAGGTCTTCTGACCCCACTTGCTCCAGGCCGTGCGAGCTGCCGGTGCGAGTGAGAATCGCCGTCCCGGGCCCCACGACGGACCGAACGCCGTTCAATGTGAGCGTCCCAGTTCCGCTCAGCACCTAATAGATCTCGTCCTCTTCCTGCCGGTGGTAGCCGATCGCGGCGCCGTGGTGCAAGGCACGCTTGCGAAATACCAAGCCGAGGTTCGGTGCCCGCGTAAAAAAGGAATACGCGGTGGTCTGCCCACCACCGTTGTGAGGTCCCGGTTCCGGCCGCGCCACTGCGGAATCGTGCTCGATCAGCGACGGTGCCTGGAACGGCACACCTCGTGACGGCAGCAGCAGGCAGAGGCATGCGCTGCCCGCGATCGCCATGCGGAGCATCTCGCCATCCCCCTAACATTGATACGCGCTATTGCGAAATGATCCCGATCGTCGTCAGCCACTTCTCAACCAGCTGGGGCCACTCGGTGATCGGGTCCTTGGTGCGCCGCAGCCCAAACGCGTGCCCGCCGCCCGTGTACAGATGCATCTCCGTCGGAACGGCCGAATCTTTCAGCGCGATGTAATACACCAGCGACTGGTTGACGTTGTCGACACTGTCCGTCTCGGCCTGCAGCAAGAACGTGGGCGGCGTTTCGCGTGTGACGCGAATGTCCGGATTGAACGCGTATTGACCGCCTTGCGGCCTCCAGAGATGGCCGGGGTATAGCGCCACCGCGAAATCGGGACGGCAGCTCAGCGTGTCGGCGGCATCGACGGCGGCGTAAAGACGCTGCCGGAAATTGTTGCTGATCGCCGCAACGAGATGCCCGCCAGCGGAGAACCCGAGGACTCCGACCTTGTGTGGATCGACATGCCTGGCCAGGCCACTACGACAGCCGTGACGACGATCAGCTGCTTTGGATTACTGATCGCTATTCCCGTGGCTGCGTCGACGAATCCGGAATGCTCGGAGCTTGGGGGCCGGCTATCCTCGCCGCCAGCGCGTCCATCTGGCGCCCGCGCAGCCGCGCCCAGCGCGGCAACCGCAGCGCGCCGTTGGCAACCATTCCGGCACCGACAGTCAGGAGGAACACGATGCCGGAAAGAGAGTCCCCCAACGTGCCGCTGATTCCGGTCGCGATGGCGACAGCCGCCGCGGCGCCGACGGCCACAAAGCCGATGCCGATGGACGCGCGCGCCGCGCCATGCAGCGTCCGGAAGCGCAGGCGGTGACCTGTCCCGGTTGGCTCGAGCAGCACCTGTAGATTACCGTTGGTCCACTGCCGGAGGTCACCATCCGAGCGCGTCGAGCCGCGCGCGTCGAAGACCTCGCGCAACTGGACGACCAATCGCCCCCACTCTTCCTCGGTGAGCCGGCGGTTGAGGTTCACCGTGCGGGCGACGCCGATGGGAAGGCCGAGCAACGTACGCGCGGCTCCACGGCGGACATCGATGCCCTGGGCGGCCCGCGTGATCGCATCGGGCGCGATGCCGACTTCTCGGCCGATCGCTTGCAGATCGGCGAGGGTCAGGCCCTCGTCGCGCGGCACGTCGGGTGGCGCGTTCGCCGGCCCTTCCGTGGCGGCGCGGAAGATGGCCGCGATTTCCTTGTCGTTGTAGCGCCGATCAGCCATGTCGAACTCCCTGTGACAGACTCCTTATCGCGTACGCGTGTGTTAGACCGCACGCTTCGGAGCGAGCCCCAGCACACACAGGATCACCGCCAGCGCGATGGCTGCTCCTGCCTGCGCGACGTACCACTGCCCTGTCTCCTGCATGATGGCAGGACCGAGCTGCGGGTCCAGGAGCTGGCCCAGCTGCGTCCAGGTCATTATGGCGACGAGAGCGAGCGCCGGAAGTACAAGCCAACGCCGAAAGCGCGTAGCGAAGAACCCCACCAGCCCGAGGAGAATCGCTGCGACCCAAATGGCCCGGAGGCTGGGCTCCTGTAACTTCAGCATGTCTCCCAACCACACCAGAGTGCGTGACATGAAACCTCGAGCGCTGAACCCAATTCTAAACGTATCCAACTTCCGGCGTCCGGATTGCCACGTGCTTCGCATCAGGAAAGGCCTGCAGGAGGAGCGTACCTAACGGCGCACCTCTGGCAGTCAGCCTAGCGCGCGAGTCTCGAATTGCGCCCGCGTGCACCTGCGTGCGAGAGAGAGGATGAGCGCGCCGCCGATGGGAATGCCAATCAAACTGCGAAGATCGCCCCGCACCACCCCATTCAGCACGTTCCCGACCAGATTCAGAACGAGGATGGTACCGAAGACGAAGAACAGGGAAGGAAAGCTGAGGCCGACGGAGGGACGCGTGTCAGGCGCCGCTCTCATCCGGGTGCTCCACCTCTTGCCACAGACGATCGAGGTCGGGATCCGGCACGTGATGGAGGACAAAATGCATGTGCCGAGCCGACGAGAGATGCGTTCGCTTCCCATGCTCGCTGCGGCGCGTTGCGGCAGGCGTGACCGGTGCTGCTGGGGCTGGCGGCGGAATGATCCCGACCGCCTGGAGCTCCGCGTTCGTAACCGTTTGCGTGCACGCAAGGAAGTAGAACTGGCGCGACTCCCGCGGCACCGCCGCCAGAAAGCGCTCCAGCGCGCCGACGTCGACGGTGGGTCGGAGTCTGCCGCGTTGCGCGGCGGTCAGGTGAGGTCGGCTCGACTGGTTACGCATGACTCTCGGTCCATTGAGTCCCGGGCGGCGCCTCCAACAGGGTGCGGCTACGCGGCGCGAGCTGGCAACTTCACACAGAGAAAAGTACTACAGAACAACGGCGGCCGTCAGGTTCAGGCGCGCGTTAGAGGCATCAAAAGCTGGCGCGTCCACCGGTGACCACACGCAGGACCGACTCTTGCCTGAAGCGGCGCTTGTACTCAGCAATAATGGCTACGATCGCCGAGTCCGCGCCCGCCGAAGAAGACGAATGCACAACCTCGAGCACAAAGCTGGGTTCGCGGTGCGAGCGACCGTCGGAGCCGCGCCACTCCCCCTCAGCAGTCCAGAACGTGAAGCCAGCTCGGAGTCGCGAGCTGACGACGTCCCTCAGAAATACGGCCCAGGCAGAGTCCGTGACACTCAATGAGTCAGCGGTCTCGCGTCCGAAGAAAAGGCGCTCGGTGACGATCGACTCCATGCCGCTCGAGTGGATCGTTGGGGCGC
>QHUJ01000198.1 GCA_003221895.1 Gemmatimonadota bacterium
CGACGCGCGCGTGAGCACCGTGAACGGCAGCGTCAGAGTGAGCACCACCGGGTTGGCCGAGGCGTCCACGGTGAACGGCTCGGTGTATGCCGAGATGGGCCGTTCCAACTGGGACAACGAGCTCGAGTTCAGCACCGTCAACGGCGGGATCACACTGATCATGCCGGGTGGTAAGCTGGACACTGAGGTTCGCGCCAGCACGGTGAATGGCGACATCGAGAGCGACTGGCCGATGACGATCACGGGCCGCTTCAACAACCGGCGCTTACACGGCACCATCGGTGCCGGCGGGCGGGAGCTGAGCCTGAGCACGGTAAACGGAGAGATCCGCCTCAAAAAGTCCATGTGAGCGGTACGCGGTGCGCACATTCGCACCAGCCTGCAATACTCCGGTACCTAATCCGCATCCAACCAGCCTCACCTTAGCTCCTCTTTGAAGAGGAGTTCAGGTGTTGCGGGAAATTCTTGCCCGCACAACCCAGATCGAGAACCTCCGCGAGCTCTTCACCGCGCTCGGCTACGAGCCGGTGTGGGAGCTGGTGCCGGTGGAGGCCTGGCTCGGCGAGGCCGACGGAATTGCCCGTGCCGCCCTGATCGCGCGCCATGGCGCGTTTCGGGTCTTTGCGCTCGAGGCGAACGCGCCGGAGGCGGCGGCGCGGGCTGCCGCGCGCAGGCTCTCCGCGGGGGCGGAACGCGGTCTCGCGTGCGCGCTCGGCGGCACACCATTGCGGCTGGTCTGTGCCGCGGGCCCCGTCGGCATGCGCATGACGACGATCAGCCTCACGGCTCCCCCCCCCTCAGGCGCCCACTCGCCACGCTGGAACGGCTCGTTCCCGCACACGATGAAACGGCGCTGGCGCTGTCGCTGCGCATCGGCGAAGTGCTGGCCAGCGAGGGCGTCACACCCCGCTTCTTCCGCGCATTCCGCACCACGCTGCTGCACCTGACCGACAGCCTGCGAACGCCGCGCTCCCATCTCGATCGCCACACGCTCGCGCTCACGGCCCTCACGCGCGTGCTCTTCCTCTATTTCATCCAGTCGAAAGGGTGGCTGGACGGCGACTCGCGCTACGTCGCGCATCTGCTCGACCGGGCGCTCGCCAGCCGGCGGCACTTCCACCGCTCCTTTCTTCATGCGCTCTGCTTCGGCGCGCTCAATCGCCCGGCCGCTCAGCGCAGTCACGCCGCCCGGGCATTGGGAAGCATTCCCTTCCTCAATGGCGGCCTGTTTGAGCCGTCTCTCCTGGAGCGACAGCACGGCCCTGCCGTCTGGTCCAATGCCGATTGGCGCGACGCCTTCGACAGCCTGTTCGAGCGGTTCCACTTCTCGGTGCGCGAGCACGATGCCGGCGATTTCGTGGCGCCCGACATGCTTGGCCGGGTGTTCGAGGGCGTAATGGATCCGGACGAGCGACGCGCGAGCGGCAGCTACTACACACCCGCGTCGCTCGTGCGCGAGATGGTACGAGCGGGACTCGAAGCCGCGCTCACGCACCGTTTCGGTATCTCGCCGGGTGCCGCGGCACGCTGGGTCCACGAGCGCATCGCGCCCTGTCCCGCCCCAAATCTTCGCGGCCTTACCGTCCTCGATCCTGCAGCCGGCTCAGGAGCCTTCCTGCTCGGCACTCTCGACGAGCTGGTGGCGCTCAGGTGCGCTGCCGGCGAGGCACCGGCCCTGGCCGTGAAACGCGACGTGCTCGCCCATTCGCTGTTCGGCGTAGATCTGACGCCCACTGCCGTGCGCCTCACGGAACTGCGCCTGTGGCTCGCGCTCGTGGCCGACCAGGACGAAGCGGACGTCAGCCGAGTCGCTCCGTTGCCCAACCTCGACGGCCATGTGCTTCAGGGCGACGCGCTGCTCGACCCCGTCATGCTCGCCGCCTCACTGGGTGGCCGGGCCTTCCGAGGAGGCGCAGCGGAAGTCCGGCGTCTCGCGGCGGCGCGTCACAAGCACTTCCTCCTGGCCGGGCCGGAAAAGCGAGCGGCGCAAGTCGAGTTGGACCGCGCCGAGGCGGTGTTGGCCGGGCGGCTGCTGGACGAGGGCTCCAGCGCACTCGAGGCGGCCATCGCCGAACGGCTTGGCGCCGCGCGGAATCGCGATCTGTTCGGCCGGCGGCGCGGCCTCGACTCCGAGCAGCGCCAGCGCTTGCAACGGCTCCATCAGGCGTGGCGTGAGCTGCGGGCCGCTCGCCGCAAGCTGCGACAGGAGGGCGCGACTCCCTTCTTCTCGTTCGAGGCGCAGTTCGCCGATGTGATGCATCACGGTGGGTTCGATCTCGTGGTCGGCAATCCGCCGTGGGTGCGAGCCGAACGGCTGCCCCAACGCGTGCGCGAAACACTCGCGACGCGCTACTCGTGCTGGCAACCTGCTCCCACGCGCGGCTTCGCCCATCTTCCGGATCTCGCCGTAGCCTTCACTGAGCGAGCTATCGAGCTCGCGCGTCCAGGCGGTGTCGTTGCCCTGC
>QHUJ01000199.1 GCA_003221895.1 Gemmatimonadota bacterium
AAAAAAGATTCATTCCACAATCTACGCGCGCCGCCAGCTTCAAGCGCTTGTTAGGCAGCCCGCTCACGGAAGCCTCAGTCTTGCGATCGTGGCATCGAGCTCCAACAGCTCCGCTCGGAATTGACGATCCGTTTGATCAATCTCTGCAAGCATAGGACTGCGCTGGTCTTCGGGCCATTTCCGCAGAACGTCCTTCCGAAAGAGTGCATTGAGTTCAACCTCTTCCTGAAGTTCTCGGCGCAATGCGCGCGCTGCTTCGACATTATCGGACGACCGAGCACGAAGTTCCGCGCGACGGCTTTCTTTCATCGCCGCTTCACGGGCGAAGTAACCATCAAGAAGCTTCCGTGCGGCAGCAGGATCTTCCGCTTCGAGCCTACTCGCTTCCGCAAGCGCCGCGTCAAGTTCGGGTGACGTCCCGCGCCCTAGACCAAGTCCGCCGCGAGGAATGCCGCCACGCAACACGCGAGCGCCGGCCCACAAGCCCAACACGCCACCGATGAACCCGGCTGCGCAAGCAAGCGGATCAGCCCATGCGGCACGGATGCCGTTGGCATACGCCAGCGCACCTCGACCAGCCCAGTACAGGAGCAGCGCTCCGACGCCGAGGATTATGAGACCATACGCGCGACCAACCAGTTGAAGCGCGAAACCAACCAGGTCCAGCCAACGACGCATATGTTGGGGCTGCCTAACGAATCGCGCTTAAGCTGCGGCGCGAACGGGACGATTTCACAAACAGATGGCCTCCACAGCAGGACGGCGCCGTCAGCTTCAAGCGCATGTTAGGCCGCCAGTCAATGACGTATATGGCGGATTGAGCGCAGCCCAGCCAGAAAAGTGGGTTGTACGGTAGGGCCAATGCCGGTCGCTGAGATCTGTACGGGAAGTCCGGGCCGCGGCTCCCAGGTTGCTACGACGTATGGCTGATCCGGCTTCGTGCTGTCCCGCCAAGCGATGGTAAACAATGCCACAGCGATCGGACCACTCTTCGTCTGAAGGACGCATTCGTCGATCTGCGTCTGATCCCTCGTTCCGTCAGTCCTAAGCATCGGGTACCCGACGGTTCCTTCTCGCACCGAGACGCGAAAAGAGCCGCGTCGAGCGACGACGCTCGTGTCCTCCACCCAAACCAGCCAAGATGAGCTCCTCACAGGCGTGAGCTTCAGAGTTGGAGGAAGGCGAATTGTAAGAGTGTCGCGATCGTCGGGACCGAGACCGACTCGAGTTGCCGGCCACGTCTTACTGCTCAACTCGGATCTACAAGGCGGCCCCCCGGGCTTGGAGCGAAACGAGCCGTCCGACCGAAGCCGTGAAGAGTCCTCAATTTGGGGAAACGACCGGACGCCCTCCGCAATGAACGTCATGACCGTATCCAGCCTCGGTTCTTGACTGGCACCAGGGCGGTCCCGCGTGCACGAAGTGAGAATCAGAGGAAGGAGACAAGAAAGGAATAGACGCCGAATCGAGGTCATCATGGCGGCCTAACGAATCGCGCTTAAGCTGCGGCGCGCTGAAGAAAGAGTAGTCATTCAATATCCTACGCGCGCCGGCAGCTTCAAGCGCTTGTTAGGCGGCCGGTTCACGAAAACCACCCAACGTGAGCACTCGATTCAGTGCGCGCTGGAATCCAACGCGAGAGTAGTCGATGGCGATGTAAGCGCGGTCGCTCTGTGCTCTGAGCTCGATCCGACCGAGTCGTGGCCGATTCCGAAGCTCTAGAGGTTGATTGAACGACACGACTCGACGCGAGCCGTTCGGATGAATCTCTGCGAGCGCAAACGGCGTGATCTCAAGCACCGTCAATAAATGCTCTCCTCTCAATCTCAAGTAGCTAAGCGCGGCAAGGAGAATGCCACCGACACAAAGCAGCATCACTCGGATCCCCGTCGGAAGCCGCACAACATCGAGAGTAGATGACAGGAGCGCGGCGACAACAATTGCAAGTGCCCAGTAGACCCGCGTAACCAATGTCTTGTCCATGGTAGGAAAGGGATACCTCTCCGCGCCTTGGTTGAATTCGACGTCTGGTTCATTGGCTAGTTGCTCGCGCAAATACTGGCGTGTGACGGAAAGCCAGACCCGACTAAGGAGTCGTTCCCTGACCTCCGGGTCCATACTTAGGTATGCCTTCACTTCTCTACGGAGCAGCCAGCGATCCCCGATGGGTTCCAACAGATGAGTCATCTGGATCAGGGCAAATCCACCGATCCACCAGTAAAAGCTGGCGGCCGTCATCCCGCTTTGCCCCCAAGTTCGCCACATCATCACAAACGCAACGGCGCCAATACCGACGCGAAGCCAAAGTAGATCCATGAAGCGTTGACGGCCGCCTAACGAATCGCGCTTAAGCTGCGGCGCG
>QHUJ01000200.1 GCA_003221895.1 Gemmatimonadota bacterium
TTGAACCACTTCACGGTACCGGTGATACGTGCCATACTGGTGAAACTCCTGTCCTAAAAACTGTTCCCGGCGTCGCGCGTCGTCACCTTGCGGTGCGCCGCGGACTGTGCTACCGGCGCCGGTGAGCATGCCAGCAAAAAAAAGGAGAACCGGAGGCGTCGCCCCAGGTCCTCGATCGGTCACTGGCTGTATCGCTCGCCCCCAACTTCACGGGCAGGACACCAAAAGTCAAGGTGTCGAGGCTCATCTCGACGAAGGATCTCCTTTTGGCGTAGTTTCTCCTCGCCTTTACGGGAGAGGACGCGCGATGAGGTCGATCAAAGGGCCGGCCATTTTCTTGGCGCAGTTCGCGGGCGATGCGCCGCCGTTCAACAACCTGACCGCCATCGCCGGCTGGGCCGCCGCCCTCGGCTTCAAGGGCGTCCAGATCCCCAGCTGGGACCGCCGCCTGTTCGACCTCGCGAAAGCGGCCGAGAGCCAGACGTACTGCGACGAGGTGAAGGGCATCCTCGCCGAGCGTGGCCTCCAGGTCACCGAGCTGTCGACCCATCTGCAGGGCCAGCTGGTGGCGGTGCATCCCGCCTACGACGCCGCTTTCGACGCGTTCGCGGCGCCCGAAGTCCGCGGCAAGCCCGCGGCGCGGACCGCCTGGGCGGTCGAGCAGGTAAAGCTCGCGGCGCGGGCCTCGCGCCGCCTCGGCGTGACTGAGCATGCCACGTTCTCGGGTGCCCTGGCGTGGCCCTACGTCTATCCCTGGCCGCAGCGGCCGGCCGGTCTGGTCGAGACGGCGTTCGACGAGCTGGCGCGGCGCTGGCGCCCGATTCTCGACGTGTTCGAGGAAAACGGGGTCAACGCCTGCTTCGAGATCCATCCCGGCGAGGATCTGCACGACGGAGTGACGTTCGAGATGTTCCTCGAGCGAGTCGGTGGGCACAAGCGCTGCAACCTGTTGTACGATCCGAGTCATTTCGTGCTGCAGCAGCTCGACTATCTCGAGTACATCGACCTCTATCACGACCGCATCCGCATGTTTCACGTCAAGGATGCCGAGTTCAATCCGACCGGCCGCCAGGGCGTGTATGGCGGGTTCCAGTCGTGGGTCGATCGCGCCGGCCGGTTCCGTTCCCTGGGCGACGGCCAGGTGAACTTCAAGGCAATCTTCTCGAAGCTCGCGCAGTACGACTACCCGGGTTGGGCGGTGCTCGAGTGGGAGTGCTGCATCAAGCACCCCGAGGACGGCGCGCGTGAAGGCGCGAAGTTCATCGCCGATCACATCATCCACACGACGGAAAAAGCCTTCGACGACTTCGCCGGCGCCGGCACCGACCAGGCCGCCAACCGCCGGATGCTCGGCATCGCCTGACGATGGTCCAGCCGCTGCGGCTCGGCATGGTGGGCGGCGGGCGCGGCGCGTTCATCGGCGGCGTGCATCGGCTCTGCGCCCGCATGGACGGGCAGTACGAGCTGGTCGCGGGCGCGCTCTCGTCCGATCCAGAGCGCGCCAAAGAGTCTGGCGCTGATCTCGGCCTCGCGCCGGACCGCATCTACACGAGTTTTGCCGAGATGGCGGCTGCAGAAGCGAAGCGATCCGATGGCATCGAGGTCGTGAGCATCGTCACGCCGAACGACAGCCACCACGCGATCGCCCGTGCCTTTCTCGATCGCGGCATCGATGTGATCTGCGACAAGCCGATGACCACCACCGTCGAGGACGCGCTCGACCTGGTGCAGACGGTCCGGCGCACCGGTCTCATCTTCGGGGTCACGCACAACTACACCGGATACCCGATGGTGCGCCAGGCGCGCGAGATGATCGCGGCGGGCGAGCTGGGCACGATCCGGGTCGTGCAGGTCGAGTATGTGCAGGATTGGCTTACGACCAAGCTCGAAGACACGGGGCAGAAGCAGGCCGCGTGGCGCGTCGATCCCGCGCGCGCGGGTGCCGGCGGCTCCCTCGGCGACATCGGCACGCACGCGCACAATCTCGCGGGCTTCGTCACCGGGCTCGCGGTGCTCGAGCTCGCCGCCGACCTGAGCCGGTTCGTGCCGGGCCGCAGGCTCGACGACAACG
>QHUJ01000201.1 GCA_003221895.1 Gemmatimonadota bacterium
ACTCGGTCTGGGGTACGCGCGGGCGCTGGACGATGCTCACGGGGGTCGTACAGGGGGAGCCCGTGACCCTCGCCATCCTGGACCATCCCCAAAACGTGGGATTCCCCACCTACTGGCACGCGCGCGGCTACGGCCTCTTCGCCGCCAACCCGCTGGGGGAGAAAGTGTTCAGCAATGGGAAGACCGAGCTCAACTTCACGCTCGCCGCGGGCCGGTCGACGACGTTCCGCCACCGCGTGCTGATCCTCTCGGGAACCGCGACACCGGACCAGATCGAGGCGCACTACCGGGACTTCGCGCGGTGAGCCCGGCGGCACCGGCGGTGAGAATCCATCCGGCGGACAGCGTCGCGGTGGCGGTTCGGGCGCTCATCACAGGGGAGGAACTGGTCGTCGCGGGCGAGCGCGTCGTGCTCGCCGAAGACGTCCCGGCCGGTCACAAGCTCGCGCTGCGCCCCGTCGCCCGCGGCCAGACGGTGATCAAGTACGGCTTCCCGATCGGCGCGGCGACCGCGCCCATCGCGCCCGGCGCGTGGGTCCACTCGCACAATCTCAAGACGTGCCTGGAGGGCGTGCTCGAGTACTCATACGAGCCGACCTCACCCCAACGTTCCCCCTCTCCCGAAGAGCCTGCCCTGAGCGTAGCGAAGGGGAGAGGGGGTCAGGGGGTGAGGCCGACATTTATGGGTTACCGCCGCGCCAACGGCCGCGTCGGCACGCGCAACGAAGTGTGGATCCTCAATACCGTCGGCTGTGTGAACCACGCGGCGGAGCGGATCGCCCGTGAGGGCGCGGCGCTATTCAGCGGTCGCATCGACGGCGTATACAACTTCTCGCACCCCTACGGGTGCGGCCAGCTGGGGGACGATCTGGCCCACACGCAGCGGGTACTGGCCGGCCTGATTCGACATCCCAACGCCGGCGGTGTGCTGGTCCTCGGCCTCGGTTGCGAGAACAACCAGATGGACGCGCTCCTCGAGCTCGCGGGCAACGTCGACCGCGACCGCCTCCGGTTTTTCAATTCGCAGGACGTCACCGACGAGGTGGACGCGGGGCTGGAGGCCGTAGGGCAGCTCGTGGCCGCAATGACGAGCGACCGCCGCGAGGAGTGCCCCGCGTCCGATCTCATCCTCGGCCACAAATGCGGCGGCTCAGACGGCCTGAGCGGCATCACGGCGAATCCCCTCGTCGGGCGCATCGCCGACCGCCTGACGGCGCTGGGCGGCGGGGTCATCCTCACCGAGGTGCCGGAAATGTTCGGTGCCGAGCGGGCCTTGATGAACCGGGCGGTGGACGAAACCGTGTTCCGGGCGACCGTCGCGCTCGTCAATGACTTCAAATCATATTTCCTCCGCCATCAGCAGCCCATCTACGAGAACCCGTCCCCCGGCAACGTCGCGGGCGGCCTGACCACGCTCGAAGAGAAATCGCTGGGTGCGATCCAGAAGGGAGGCCGGGCGCCCGTCACCCAGGTGCTGCGCTACGGCGAGCCGGCGGCGACGCGGGCGGGAGGGCTGGCGCTGCTCGAGGCGCCCGGAAACGACGGCGTGTCGTCGACCGCCCTCGTCGCAAGCGGCGCGACGCTGCTCCTGTTCACGACGGGCCGCGGTACGCCGCTCGGGTTCCCCGTCCCGACGCTCAAGGTCTCCTCCAACACCGCGATTGCCGCCAAGAAGCCCCACTGGATCGATTTCGACGCCGGAGCATTGCTCGGCGGCGCCGCCACGATGGACCAGCTCGCGGACGACTTGTTCACGCTGATCCTCGACGTGGCCTCGGGACGCGCGCTCGCCAACAACGAGAAACACGGGTACCGCGAGATCGCCATCTGGAAAGAAGGCGTCACGCTGTGACGGCGACGCTCGCTCCACCCCGGCTCCGCTACCGCTGGACGATTTGCGCCCTGCTGTTTGCTGTCACGACGATCAACTACATGGATCGGCAGGTCCTGAGCATCCTCGCGCCGACGCTGCAGCTCGAGCTCCACTGGTCCGAGTCGCAGTACGCGGCCGTGGTCTACTCGTTCACGTTTGTTTACGCATTCGGCTTCCTTTTCGCGGGATGGTGGCTCGATCACGTGGGTGTGCGCCGCGGCTTTGCCACGGCGGTCATCGTGTGGAGTCTCGCGGCGATCGGCCATGCGCTCGCCCGCACCACCGCGGCCTTTGCCGCCGCTCGCGCGCTGCTCGGCCTCGGCGAGTCGGCCAACTTTCCCGGCGCCATCAAGAGCGTGGGCCAATGGTTCCCCAAAGAGGAGCGCGCCCTCGCCACCGGCATCTTCAACGCCGGCACCAACACCGGCGCGATCCTCACACCGCTCATCGTTCCGTTCATCGCGCTGAATTGGGGCTGGCGCTGGGCGTTTGTCGTGACGGGGTCACTTGGTTTTCTGTGGTTGTTTCTGTGGCTCGCGTTGTATCACAGCCCAGAGGCCACCTTTGCCGCCCCTGCCGCCCCTAGGGTTCCGTGGCTCCGCCTCCTCACCGTCCGCCAAACCTGGGCCATCGTCGCCGGCAAATTCCTCGCCGACCCCGTGTGGTGGTTCTATCTGTACTGGCTCCCGAAATTCCTGGACCGCACCTACGGCATCAAGCTCGCGCAGGTCGCCCTTCCTCTTATTACGGTGTATGTAATCGCCGATGTCGGGTCCATCGGCGGAGGGTGGCTGTCGAGTCGTCTGCTCAAACGCGGCTGGACCGTGAACCGCGCGCGCAAAACGGCGATGCTGCTCATGGCGGTCGCGATCGTGCCCACCGCGCTCGCTCCGTACGCCAGCAGCATGTGGACCGCGGTGCTCATCATCAGCCTGGCGGCCGCCGCGCACCAGGGCTGGTCGGCCAACGTCTATACGCTGGCGAGCGACATGTTCCCGCCGAGCGCCGTGGCGTCCGTTTCCGGCATCGGCGGCTTCGCCGGCGCGATGGGCGGCGTGTTGTTCCAGTGGCGCATCGGCCGGATTCTCGATGCGACGGGAGGCAACTACGCATCGATCTTCGCCGTCTGCGGCTTCGCCTACGTCACGGCATGGACGATCATTCATTTGCTGGTGCCGCGCCTCGAGCCGGCGCGATTGGGAAGTCCCGAGGCCGCGTCATGACCCTGTCAACGAAAAGCAGGTCCTGCTTTTATGGGAGTCCCTATGATCACAGCAGTCCTCGTCCTCTCTCTACTCCAATCCAGTCCCAACACGCTCACCCCCGCCGAACGCACCGCCGGCTGGCGCATCTTGTTCGACGGCCACACGCTCGCTGGCTGGCGTGGCCTGGGCTACGACACCGTCCCCACCGGCCACTGGGTCGTCGTGGACGGCGCGATCAAGAAGATCGCGAACGGCAACGTGCCTCGCGTCCCCGATGGACGGCCGCTCAACGGCGGCGATCTGATGACCGTCGACACGTTCGGGGACTTCGAGTTGACCTGGGAATGGAAGGTCACGCCGGGCGCGAATAGCGGAGTCAAATACAACGTCTCCGAGGAGATGTCGATCGCGCAGAACGGTCAGCTGACGCCCGCGGCGGTCGCCCAAGGCGCGATCGCGCCCAATCACTCGGCCCTGGGGTTCGAGTACCAGATGCTCGACGACGACCGGCACGAGGACGGCAAGCTGCCCACTCACCGCTCCGGCGCGCTGTACGACCTCATCGCTCCGAGCGCGGCCAAAGCGCTGCGTCCCGTGGGCGAGTGGAACACGGCCACCGTTATCTTCCGCGGCAACCACGGCGAGCACTGGTTGAATGGCCGCAAGATCGTCGAGTTCGATCTGGGCACGGCCCACATGGATTCCCTGGTCGCCAAGAGCAAATACCGCGTCATTCCGGGCTTCGCCGACCGCCGCAAGGGACACATCGTCTTGCAAGATCACGG
>QHUJ01000213.1 GCA_003221895.1 Gemmatimonadota bacterium
CTATGTCCGGCACGCACCCGCGCTTCGCAACGTCATTGTCCGCACGCCGGCGTTCGTGGCGTTCGCGAGCGCGCTGTGGGCGCTGCTCCCGGTGGTGGTGAAGACGTCGCTGGGGCGTGGCGCGGTGTCCTACGGGGTGCTCGTGGGCAGTCTGGGCCTCGGTGGTCTGATTGGCGCGGCGCTGTTACCCGGCTGGCGCAAGCGGTGGTCGACGGACGCGATCACGGCGGTCGCCACAGCCGTCTTCGCGCTCGGCTGCGCGGCGCTCGCGTGGGTCAGCAATTTCGCCGTCCTGGCAGGAGCGATGGTGATCGCGGGCGCCGGCTGGCTCATCACGATCTCGAGCCTGCTGCTCGCGGCGCAACGTGGCGCGGCCGGCTGGGTCCGCGGCCGCGCGCTCTCGATCTCGACGCTGACATTGTTCGGCTCGCTCGCGATCGGAGCGGTGATCTGGGGCGTCGTGGCGAACCGGGTCGGCGTTGCGTGGGCGCTCACGGCCGCAGCAGGCGGCATGGTTCTCGGGCTTGGGTTCATCCCGCGGTTTCGCCTCGCGGCGGCCGAGACGCTCGATCTCGAGCCCTCCCACAACTGGCCGGATCCGGTGGTCGCGGAGGAACTGGCCGACGAGGCGGGACCGGTGCTGGTGGTTGTGGAGTACACGATCGAGCCTGCCCAGCGAGCCGCCTTTGCCGCCGCCGCGCGGGAGCTGCTTCGCCCGATCCGCAAGCGCGACGGCGCCGTGTTCTGGGAGCTGTTCGTCGACTCCGCGAACCCCCAGCGCTGTGTGGAATGCTGGCTCGTGGAGTCGTGGACGGAGCACCTTCGCCAACATGAGCGGACCACGCGTTCCGACCGCGAGGTGCAGGATCGCGTTCGCCGGTTCACCGTCGGTCGCGAACGCACCACGCACTACATCGCGTTGTCCCCCACGGGCGAATCTACGGCGTAGACGTGGTCGGCCTTGAGGGCGCTTACCAGGCCAGCTCACCGCCGGTTTCCAGGAACTTCCCGCTCGGTCCGTGCTCCAGGAGCGCGACGCGCACAATCTCCGCGGCTCCTTCCTCCACGGTCTGCTGACCCCTGTGCGCATTCAGGTCCGTCGCCGTGAAGCCGGGGTTGACCGAGTTCACCGCGATGCCCTGATCCCTCAGTTCGAAGGCCAATTGGACGGTGAACATGTTCAGCGCCGCCTTCGAAGCACAGTATCCCAATACCTTCACGTGGGCGTACTTCCACGTCGCGTCGCCATGTCTTGTGATCGACCCGAGATCACTCGAGACGTTCACGATCCGACCGGCATGCGACTTCCTCAACAGCGGCAGCACTGCCTGCGCCACCGCCACCGCGCCCAGAAAGTTCGTTCGCAGCACGCGCTCCATGACCTCGATACTCACCCGGCTCGGCGGTCCATCGTGCGAATCGGCGATGCCCGCGTTATTCACCAGGACATCGAGCTTGCCGAAGTCCGCCTCGATGCGCGCCGCGGCCGCCGAGATGGTCTCCATCCGTGTGACATCCAGTTCCACGAACCGCACGTCGAGCCGCTCGCTCGTCAGCGTACCCACGGCCTCGCGGCCGGTCGTCGGATTGCGCGCCCCAAGCAGGACCACGTAACCCGACTGTGCGATCGCGCGTGCGACCTCGAAGCCGATGCCCTTATTCGCGCCCGTCACGAGCGCCACTGGTTTGCTCGACCTTCGCGAATTCATGAAGCGGACTTTGACACCTACGCTGACCGGTTGGCAATAGCCAACTGGTTGGCAGTCCCCCCAAAACCAACTCTCGATTCGCCAAGCGCTTAGCGTTGGCGCGGCGTTTGCTTCTCCCGCCGGCGTATGGCTTCCGGCTCTCGCCGATGATCAAGATCGAAACGGCATCCGACGGTGCGACCGCGACGCTGCGGCTTTGCGGCCAGATCGACCAGGATCACCTGGCGGCAATTGAGGGTGAGCTGCGGCGGTATCGCCCGCGACTCGTGTTCGACCTGGCCGAGGCGACGTTCGTGGACCGGGCGGTGGTGCAGTTCCTGGCTGCGCGTGAAGGCGAAGGGGTCGAGCTGCTGAATTGCCCGCGCTACATCCGGGAATGGATCCATCGAGAGCTG
>QHUJ01000087.1 GCA_003221895.1 Gemmatimonadota bacterium
CCCCCACCTCCGCAGTTGACATTCGCGCTCGCGACGCACAAATCCTAAAGAGAAGCTCACATCGGGAGGATCTATGGCTTCGACGGGGCAGTGGGCCCGTGTGCGCCCCACTGAGGCTTCACGACTGCGGCGCGGCGCGTGGTATCGGGTGGTGCGGCTGACACCGTCCGAAGCACTCCTGGATGTGAACGGCACATTGACGCCGTTCCCTCGGCCTTCGCTCGAGATTGTGCCGACCCCGCCCACCTCTTGGACCGTCGTGGCCCGGCCACCGCATTCCGCCCGCCTGCCGATGTCGTGGGGACCGCGCTATGCGGTCTGTCCCAACTGCCGCAACCGCGCTCGCCTCGAAGCACGGACCGCCAGCATGCGCTGCTCCAAGTGCAATGGGTTCTTCGATATCGGCTGGGACAACGCCTAGGCTGTGATCTTCGTCGTCCGCCACTTTTAGCAGACCGTTGTATATTGTGCCCGCGCCCATCCCCCGTCTCCCTTATCAGGAGCCGAGATGGCTATTCTATTCGCGCGACTGCAGGCTGATGTCCCGCTGAAGCTCCGCCGCGGCGCGTGGTATCGCGTCATTCAACTCGATGATCTGCAGGCAGTTATCGAAGTGAATCACCGCAAAATCGGGGTGTTGCGAGCGTGGCTCGAGATCCAGCAGCGGCCCCCGCAAAGGTGGACCGTCGTAACGGCACCTGAAGAGGCGCAGCGCAAGGCTCCGCCCCATCTCCGCGGCATCTACGGCGTCTGTCCCAATTGCCGCGGTCGCGCTGCGCTACCCAAGAAGCTCCCGCGCGTGCTCGAGTGCGCGAAATGCCGCAAGGAATTCGAGATCAGTTCGCCCAACGGAAATGGCGCCTGAGTTCGAGTGACCGCCGTCACTTTGGATTCGGTCATTCCACATTGAAGTCGTGATTCCGATTCAGCACTCTATCCATCCCTTCGACTTCCGAGTGTGAACGATGGTGTGGGCTCGTCTGCAGGCCGATTTGAACTGTAATTTGCGCCGTGGCGCCTGGTACCGGCTCATCAAAGCCGATGGCCTGGCAGCCCTGGTCGACGTCAGAGGCAAGCCGGTCCCCGTGGTGCGTGCCTTCCTGCAGATGTCGAATACGCCACCTCGTAAATGGACGGTTGTCCCGCGGCCGCGGAATGTGCCGCGGTCGATTCCCATTGCCCCGCATTACGCCGTCTGCCCGTCGTGTCGCGACCGCGTGTCGCTGCACGGCCGTCCCAGTCGGTTGATGTGCGGGCGGTGCGCCGTCGAGTACGCGGTAAACTGGGACGAGCATTACCTCGCCTAACTCGTTATCGAGCTGGCTGATCCAACACCGCCCGCCCCCTCAAAGGGCGGGCGAGTTGTATCTTGTGGCCGCGTGCTCCACGCTCATCTCATCGTCAACCCAGCTGCGGGGCGAGGCGCTGCGCGCCGGGCCGAAGACGTGGTCGCCCGGGCGTTTCGGGCACAGGGATGGGCAGTGGACGTCGCGCGGACCGAGCGTCCGGGGCATGGCCAGGCTCTCGCAGCGGAGGCTGTGAGTCAGGGCGCCCGCCACGTGGTGGCGGTCGGTGGCGACGGCACGGTCCACGAGGTCGCGAACGGGCTGCTCACGGCGGGCGCGGACGCGGCATTGGGTGTCGTGCCGATCGGGTCGGGAAACGACTTCGCCAAACTGATCGGAGTCTACGGCCACGATCCCGCGCGAGCCGTCGCCCGGCTGGTAACGGCGCGATCGCAACGCTTCGACGCAGGACGGATTTTGGACGAATGGTTCGTGAACAGTGTGGGCTTCGGGTTCGGACCAGCGGTAGTGCAAACGCGCAACCGCATGCAACACCTCAAGGGCTTTCTATCATACCTCGTACCTATCGTAAAGACGTTTTTTACATTCGAACCGCCCGTGTTCGACGTTGCCGCGCCCGGATTTCGGGAGCGGGGGTACATGATGATGGTCGAGGTCTGCAACGGGACGACCGCCGGAGGGAGCTATCGGTTCGCACCAGACGCCGACCCCGCCGACGGCATGATGGATGTATGCCTGATCCGGCGGGTGTCCCTGCCGCGATTTGTGCTTGCCATCCCGCGCGTGATCAGGGGGACGCACGTCAAAATGCGCGAGGTGTCGATCATCAAGACGGCAAAGGTCACGCTCCGATCGCCGGAGCAGCCGATCGTGGTCCATGTGGATGGCGAGCTGCGAGAACCTGGAGTGAATGAGTGCACGGTGGAATTGCAGCGTGGACGACTGAACGTGTTGGTGGCTCGGTGAGGGGGGGGGGCTGGCGGGCCGGCGCGCGGGCGGGCGGTATGGCGATCGCGATGGCGGTTGGCCTACTGCCCGCCTTCCCGCGGGCCCGCCTGTCCGCCCAGGACACCACCCGTGTCGACACCACCCCGATCGTTGTCCCCGCCGACAGCATGTACCGCGGTGTACGGCCCATGGGCGCGTTCTGGCGCTCGTTCCTCCTTCCCGGATGGGGCCAGGCCGTCACCGGACGGCACATGACCGGCGCCGCATTCGTCACGTGGGAAGGTGTGACGGGGATGATGACGTTGAAGGCGCAGCAGGAAGCGAACTACTTCAAGAAAATCCATTCCGGCAACCTGGACCTCAAGCGACAGGAGGTGCAGGACTGGCTCGTGCTCTGGATCTTCAATCATCTCTTTTCCGGCATGGAAGCCTACGTCTCGGCGCACCTCCAAGACTTCCCGCCTGATCTCAAGCTGCAGGCAATGCCGAACGGCATTGGCGTCACGGTCCCGTTGCCGCGTATCCCCCGATGAACGCTGCGCCGCTCGGCGTGTTCGACTCGGGGATCGGCGGGCTGACCGTGGCGCGCGCCCTGTTCGAGCGATTACCGCGGGAGTCGGTGATCTATTTCGGCGACACGGCGCGCGTGCCCTATGGGCCCAAGTCGCCCGACACGGTCCGCCGCTACAGCGGCGAGATACTCGCGTTCCTGTTGAAGCGCGGCGTGAAGGCCGTGGTCGTGGCGTGTAACACGAGTACCGCGCATGCACTCGGCGCCTTGCAGCGCCAATCGCCCGTGCCGGTCGTCGGCGTCATCGAGCCAGGCGCGCGCGCGGCTGTGGCGGCGACGCGCACTGGTAACATCGGCGTGATCGGCACGGCCGGCACCGTCGCAAGCGGCGCATACGAGCGCGCGATCAAGGCGCTGCGGGCCGACGCGTGCGTGCACAGCCAGCCATGTCCGTTGTTCGTGCCGCTCGTCGAGGAAGCATGGTTCGAGCATCCGGCCGCCGAGCTGATCGCGCGCGAATACCTCGAGCCGCTCAAGCGCGCCAGGGTCGACGTGCTCGTCCTGGGGTGCACGCATTATCCGCTGCTCAAGCCACTGCTCTCCCGCGTGATGGGGCCGGACGTGCAGCTCGTGGATTCGGCCGAAGAGACCGCGACGGCCGTGGCTCGCGAGTTGGAGCGGCTGGATCTATTGGCCAACGGGGGAGGGGGGAGTAACAACCATCGCTTCGTGGTGTCGGACGATGAGCCGCATTTTCGGAAGGTCGGCGCGCTGTTCCTGGGCGAGAAGCTCAAGCAGGTGGAAGTTGTTCCGTTGTAAACTGCTTCAGCTCCACGGCGTTGGCCGTGATCTCCGCGTAGCGCCCGCCGTCGAGAAACGCGCCCGGATTCAGGAAGGTCCGTCCGTCGGGGAGCCGGTCGACGACCGGCCGGTGGGTATGAGCCATGATGACGAGATTGAAATCAGGATGCTGGACCAGAAAATCGGCCGCCCAGCGACGCTGCGCCGCGGAGGCCCGGTCGAGCACCGCCTTATCCTTTGTATTGTCGGCGAGGTGCCGGGAGAACAGATCGGCGATCCAGAAACCGATGGTGGGGTGGAGCACGCGGAACACCGCGACGGTGAGGGGGTGGCGCGTGAAGCGATGCATCAGGGCGCCGCTCCAATGCTGTTCGGTCAGTCCGTCGCCATGCGCGATAAAGGTGCGCCGGCCGGCCAGATCCAGCTCCGCTTCACCGCCGAAAAACTCGATCCCGAGATCACGGTTGAAGAACGTCCCGCCCCAGCGATCATGATTGCCGCCCACGAACGTGATCGGGATGCCGCGGGCGCGTACCTCCTGGAGCTTGGCGACGGTGGCAAAGTGTTTGCGGGGGATGACACTCTGATACTCGAACCAGAAATCGAACAGATCGCCGGTCACGACGAGGTGGTCGCCGACCTGGGGCACCTCTTCGAGGAAGGCGTGAAACGCGGTCCGGACGCTGGCTGGGACCTGGCCGAGGTGGGCGTCCGCTATGACGAGGACGCGCGAAACCGGGGTGGGCACGGACCAAGCTTAGAAAGCTGGAACCGGTGCCGCAAGCCAATTGGAGATCCTGACGATGCGCTCATCTAAACGAATTGCGATCGTGGCCGCCGTCGCTGTCGTGGCCGTGGCGGCGGCCGGGTTTGGCGTGACGAAAATGTTGGCGAGACCGAGCGCCGCGGCGGGGTCGGATTGCCGCAAGGACAGCGCCGATGCGCGCACCGCCTGCTACAGCAAGCTGCTCTCGGCTCGTCTGGTGGCTCACGGTGTGGCGGACGCCGTCGCGATGCTCGATGCACTTGCCGCGGCCGACCCCGACGTCGCCGAGCATGCCCACGAGTATTCGCACGGCATCGGCATCGAGG
Organism: Gemmatimonadota bacterium; assembly: GCA_003221895.1. Classification (GTDB taxonomy): domain Bacteria; phylum Gemmatimonadota; class Gemmatimonadetes; order Gemmatimonadales; family GWC2-71-9; genus 20CM-2-65-7. The sequence goes on from QHUJ01000087.1 coordinate 4,660, forward strand.
CCTACGGTCGCTCGACCGACATCGCGGGCACCTTCTCGGCCTGCGGTGACGGCTACTCTTCCGGGTGTCGCCATGGCGTCATTCAGGCCTACTTCGAGTCGCGCGAGCGCGTGACGCAGCCCGAAGTCGAGGCCCTGTGCCAGCCGTTCAAGAGCCCGAGCGCGAGTCGTTGGGTGCTGTTCCAGTGCGTACACGGCATGGGTCACGGCCTCACGATGTTCCACGGCCATGATCTGCCGCGCGCGCTCACCGACTGCGACCTGCTGTCCGACGGGTGGGATCGTGAGTCGTGCTATGGCGGCGGGTTCATGGAGAACGTGATCAACGCGACGTCACCGCATCACCCTGCGACCATGCTCGCGGCGCACGGCATGCATCACCCGACCAGCACGTTCAAGGCCATCGATCCCGCCGATCCGCTGTACCCCTGTTCGATCATGGCGGAACGCTACCTGCATGCCTGCTATCAGATGCAGACGTCCGTCATGTTGTATCTCAACCACGGCGACATCGGCGCCGCGGCGAAATCGTGCGAGCGCGCCCCGGGTGCCATGCGCGCCGTCTGCTTCCAGAGCTTGGGCCGCGACGCGACGTCGTACACCGCGCGCGATCCGCAGAAGACTGCCGACCTGTGCCATAAGGCGCGTGAAGCGGACCGTCCCGCCTGTTACTTCGGTGCCGCCAAGGCGCTCGTCGACTGGACCGCAACGACGGACGCCGCGTTTGCGTTCTGCCGGATCGTCGGCAACGAAACCGTCGGCGCGGCGTGCTACCAGGCCTTGGGCGAGGAAGTCGCGACGTTGCTTGCCGGTGTGCCGGAGCGCGAAGCGCAATGCGCGCGCGCGCAGGATCCGGCCGCGGTCGCCGTATGCCGGTTCGGCGCTGGGCTGCGTTGAACCTCGTCCGGCGCGCGTACGCACCGTCCGTAGTCTAAGTCCGCCCGCTATTTGACTTTTCCACGCGGGCTTCGCATTGTCCGCGACAATGAAGGCTCCCACGACTTCCGAGCGCCTGCGTCATGTCGTCGCGGTCCGTCCTGCGTCCACCGAGGGGCGCAACCCCGGCATGCCGCTCGACCTCGATGTCGTCCGCGCGCTGCGCGTCAACCGCAGCGCGGTCGAGCGCCGTGCGGCCACGATCCCCACGCGACGCACCGTAAAGAAGGAATGGCAGGCGGCCTGGCTGCTTCGCACCATCACCTGCATGGATCTCACCACGCTTCAGGGCGACGACACACCGGGGAACGTGATCCGGCTCTGCGCCAAGGCCCGGCGCCCGCTGCGACCCGATCTCGTCGCCGCGCTGGGCGTCGGCCATCTCGATATCACCGTCGGCGCGGTGTGCGTGTACCATGCGCTCGTGCCGACTGCCGTGGCGGCGCTCGACGGCTCCGGCATCCCGGTCGCCGCGGTGTCGACGGGATTCCCGGCCGGCCTCAACCCCTTCGCCCAGCGGCTCGAGGAGGTGCAGGCCTCGGTCGCAGCCGGCGCGCAGGAAATCGACATCGTCATCACGCGGGCCCACGTCCTGACGGGCGACTGGCCCGCGTTGTACGCCGAAGTACGTGCGTTTCGGGACGCGTGTGGCCGCGCCCACATGAAAGCGATCCTCGGCACTGGAGAATTGGCCACGCTGACGAACGTGGCGCGCGCCAGCATGGTCGCGATGATGGCGGGGGCGGATTTCATCAAAACGTCCACCGGGAAGGAGCCGGTCAACGCCGTGCTCCCGGTTGGCGTGGTGATGGCGCGCATGATTCGCGAGTACGAAATGCGCACCGGAGCCGCGGTCGGCTTCAAGCCGGCGGGAGGAATTCGCGCCGCCAAGCAGGCGCTCGACTGGATGATCCTCATGAAGGAAGAGCTCGGCGACCGCTGGCTCAGGCCCGCCTTATTCAGACTGGGTGCGAGCTCCCTGTTGACCGACATTGAGCGGCAGCTCGAGCACTTCGTGACCGGGCGCTACTCCGCGGCGCACCGCCACCCCATGGTCTGATGACGACCGTCGCCAAGATCTTCGAGACGATGGAGTATGGTCCGGCGCCCGAAAGCGCCGCGCCGGCGCTCGAGTGGATCAAGCAGCACGACAATGGCCGGTTCGGGCAGTTCATTGGTGGCCGCTGGGTGGCACCCGCCGAGGGTGTGTACTTCGAGACGATCAATCCCGCTACGAAAGCCGTGCTCGCGCGCGTCGCGCAGGGCAGCAAGGTGGACGTCGATGCCGCGGTCGTTGCCGCGAAGAGCGCCGCGCCGGAATGGGCCGCGCTCCCCGCGCATGCCCGCGCGCGCTACCTCTACGCCCTCGCGCGCGAAGTCCAGCGCCAATCCCGGCTCCTCGCGGTGCTCGAGAGTCTCGATAACGGCAAGCCGATTCGCGAGACGCGCGATCTCGATATTCCGCTCGTCGCCCGCCATTTCTATCACCATGCGGGCTGGGCCCAGCTCCGCGAAACCGAATTCCCGGGCTACGTGCCCGTCGGCGTCGTGGGCCAGATCATCCCGTGGAACTTCCCGCTGCTGATGGTGGCGTGGAAGGTCGCGCCCGCCCTTGCGGCGGGAAACACGGTGATTCTGAAGCCCGCCGAGTTTACGCCATTGACCGCGCTGTGCTTTGCGGAGATCGCGCAGGCGGCGGCGCTACCGCCCGGCGTGTTCAACGTCGTCACCGGGGACGGGACGACGGGGAAGTTCCTCGTCGAGCATCCCGATGTGCAGAAGATCGCCTTCACCGGATCGACCGACGTCGGCCGCATCATTCGCAAGGCGACGGCCGGATCCGGCAAGAAGCTGACGCTCGAGCTCGGCGGCAAGAGTCCGTTCATCGTGTTCGAGGATGCCGACCTCGACAGCGTGGTCGAGGGCGTCGTCGATGCGATCTGGTTCAATCAGGGGCAGGTCTGCTGCGCAGGCTCGCGCTTGCTGGTCCAGGAAGGGATCGCGGACCGGCTGACGCAGAAGCTGCGGGCGCGCATGGAGAAGCTGCGCGTCGGCTCGCCGCTCGATAAAGCGGTGGACATGGGTGCCATCGTCGCACCCGTGCAGCTCGAGCGCATTCGCGGACTGGTGGAGCAGGGCGTGGAAGAGGGGGCGAAGATGTGGCAGCCCTCCTGGGCCTGCCCCACGGAAGGCTACTTCTATCCGCCCACGTTGTTCACCGACGTCTCGCCGGCGGCAACAATCGCGCAGGTCGAGATCTTCGGCCCGGTGCTCGTCAGCATGACGTTCCGCACCCCGAAGGAAGCCGTCGACCTCGCGAACAACACGCCGTATGGCCTGGCAGCGAGCGTCTGGACTGAGAACATCAACCTCGCGCTCGATGTCGCGCCCAAGCTCAAAGCGGGCGTCGTCTGGATCAACTCGACCAACCTGTTCGACGCCGCTTCGGGATTCGGTGGGTATCGGGAGTCAGGCTTCGGCAGGGAAGGTGGCAGGGAAGGGATGTACGAGTATCTGAAGGCGGACTCCGAAACGCGGAATGCGGAAGTCGGAATGCGGAATGACACCGTTGGGGTCGAGAAGCCCGACGCGTCCAGTCCGCATTCCGCAATCCGCGTTCCGCAATCGGACCTGCCGCCCATCGACCGCACCTACAAGCTCTTCATCGGCGGCAAACAGGTGCGCCCCGACCAGGGGTACAGTCGCAGGATTCTCGGTCCCGATGGTCGCGTCCTCGGCGAGGTCGCCGAAGGCAATCGCAAGGACATTCGCAACGCCGTGGAAGCGGCGCATGCCGCCGCCGAGTGGGGGCGCGGCGCCGGGCATATGCGCGCCCAGATTCTGTACTACATCGCCGAGAATCTGGCGACGCGCGCCGACGAATTCGCCGCCCGCGTCGGCCGTGCGGAGGTGGACGGAAGTGTCTCCCGGCTGTTCACGTATGCTGCGTGGGCGGACAAGTGGGACGGAGCAGTCCATCACACGCCCATCCGCGGCGTCACGCTCGCCATGAACGAGCCGGTCGGCGTCCTCGGGATCGCTGCGCCGGAGGAGTTCCCGCTGCTCGGCTTCGTCTCGCTCTTTGCGCCGGCGCTCGCGGTCGGGAATACGGTCATCGTCGTTCCGTCCGAGAGCCAGCCGATCGCGGCCACCGAGTTCTACAGCGTGCTCGAGACGTCGGATGTGCCCGACGGCGTCGTCAATATCGTGACCGGATCGCAGGACGCGTTGATCAAAGTGCTGGCCGAGCATGACGACGTGGATGGTGTGTGGTACTTCGGGAACGCCGCGGGCGTGAAGGCGGTCGAGCTGGCCTCCGCGGCGAACATGAAACGCACGTGGGCTACGACCCGCAACCGTGACTGGCTCGATCCCCGTGAGGGCGAAGGCCGCGAGTTCCTGCGCCACGCATCCGAAGTGAAGAACATCTGGATCCCCTACGGGGAATAACCCGCCGGCGATCAACGCGGTCCTGCACCGTGTGAACTATTCCGAAACCGACCAGATGGGCTTCGTGTACCACGCCAACTATCTCGTCTGGATGGATATGGCGCGCACCGAACACCTCCGTGAACGGGGCGCGACGTACAAGGCGTTGGAACAGCAGGGCACCTTTCTCACCGTGACCGACGTCCGCATCCGCTACCGCCTGGCCGCGCGCTATGACGATATGATTCGGGTGCGCTGCTGGGTGCGGGATCTGGCCTCGCGGCGGGTGATCTTCGGATACGCGATCGAGCGCGCCGCGACCGACGAGCTGCTCGCGACCGGAGAAACCTCGTTGATCGCGTTGAATCACGGTCACACTCTATCGCGTATCCCGGAGCACGTGCGTGAGCTGCTCGAACCTACCGCAGACCCGGTTCGTCTCTAGCGTCGTCCTTTTCCTTCTTCTTATAGGGTCGGCGGCGTCCACGCTGCCCGCGGCTGCCCAGCAGCCTACCGGCGTGGGGGGTGGCCCGGACGAGGCCACGATCGGCTTGCTCGCGTCGCTGATCGCGACCGCCGACGCCCGGCGCTTTGACGCGGCGGTGTTGCGGCTGGGACTCAGCAGCCCCAGCCCCGGCGTGCGCCGCCAGGCAGCGCTCGCCGCCGGGCGCATTGGCGAGCCAGAAGCCGTCGATCTACTGATTCCCGTGCTGAATGATTCGGTGCCCGGCGTGCAGGCGGCGGCGGCGTTCGCATTGGGGTTGTTGAAAGACGCGCGGGCGATTCCCGCCCTGCAGCAAACCGTGCGCGCGGTTGGCGTGGCCGATGTCGCGTTGCCACAGCTCGAAGCCGTGACGGCGATCGCCAAGATCGGGGGAGAGGAGGGCGCGCGCGCACTGGTTGATATCCTCGCGACCGGCTCTCCGGCGTCGCTGTCCCGGGTCGTGGATCAGGCGCTGCTCGAGGCATGGCGGCTCGGCCCTCGCGCGCCCGTCCCCGATCTGGTGCGGTTTACGGACGCAACCGACGCAGCGATGCGCGGGCACGCCCTCTTCTCCCTGGCGCGGCTGCGCGCCGCTCCGGGGGCGGCGCAGTTGATTCGCGCGCTGGGCGACCAGGATATCCAGGTCCGCACCGTCGCGGCGCGCGGCATCAACAAAGCGCTGGTGGACAGTGCCCGTCTTGCTGCGCGGACCGCGATCGATGGCCTGCGGCCGCTGCTCACCGACGCGAATGCGCACGTCCGCATCAACGCCCTCCGCGCGTTGGCCTCGTTTCACGACTCGACACTCGCGGCCACCGTGACCCCGCTCATCGCGGACCGCGACATCGGCGTCGCCGTCCAGGCGGAGACCACCCTCGGTGTGTTGCAAGGATCGGCGGCTGTCGCGGCCCTCCGTCCCCGGCTCACGAACAGCGTCTTTGCCGTGCGACGTCAGGCGCTGATCGCGCTGGCGCAGGCGGACAGCGCGGCGGGCGTCGCGGCCGCCGCGCCGGTTGCGACTGATGCCGACTGGCGCTGGCGCAGCGTGGCGGCGGAGGCGTTTGGCGCGGCCCGCGCGCGCGACCGGCTCGAGACGCAGCTCGCCGATCTCGACGGACGCGTGGTGGCGCAGGCGCTGCAGGCGCTGCAACGCATCGTACCAGCCGCCGATACCGCGCTGTTACGCCGTGCCCGCGGGCTGCTCGCGCATGCGGACCCCGCCGTGCGGAGCGTTGCGGCCGATCTCATCGGCCGGCACCCGGACGTCGAGGATGTCGCCCTGCTGGTGGCCGCTTATCGCCGCGCCGACGGCGATCCGTTCAACGATGCGCGCCTGTCGGCGGTCTCCGCGCTCGGCGCAATTGGTGCCTCGTCGTCGAGCGGCCGCCTGCGTGTTGCGTCGCTGTTCGTTTCGGCAGTGCCCCGGCCGGACGACTACCTCGTGCGGCGCTTGGCCGCCGACACGGTCCCCGACACGCGCGATGTGTGGGGGCCCGTCACGCCGATCGCGACCGGTCGGAGCCCGTCAGACTACCGCGATATCGCCCGCCGCTGGCTCTACCCCGGCCTTGGCGGCAACAATCCTCACATCTTTCTGGAGACGGATCGCGGTATCTTGGAAATAGAGCTGCTGCCGGCCGAGGCGCCCGTGACTGTTGCCGCGTTCCTTGCACTCGTCGAGCGGCGCTTCTTCGACGGTGCCCGGTGGCATCGCGTGGTCCCGAACTTCGTGGTGCAGGACGGTGACCCCCGGGGCGATGGTTGGGGTGGCCCCGGATTCGTGTTGCGTGATGAGATCAACCCCGTGCGCTACGACGTGGGGACGGTCGGCATGGCGTTATCCGGTCCAGACACCGGCGGCAGCCAATACTTCATCACGCATTCCGCGCAGCCGCATCTGGACGGGACGTATACGATTTTTGGCAGGGTGGTCGCCGGGGTTCCGACACTCGATGCGATCGCGCAGGGCGATCGTATCAGGAGCATTCATAGATGAAGGCAGCCTGCGTCGTACTGTTCATGGTATGCGCCACCACCGCATCCGCTCAGTACGGCTATTTCGGGCAGAACAAGATTCAGTACCGCCATTTTGATTGGCGCGTGCTCCGGGGTGAGCACGTCGATCTCTACTACTATCCCGAAGAAGAAGAGCTGGGCCGCGTCGCGCTGGCGTACGCGGAAGAGAGCTACGACTCACTGGAGCGCCGCCTCAACCACGCCGTCCTGCGTCGCGTTCCGCTCATCGTCTATGCGTCCCACACCGACTTCGAGCAGACCAACGTCCTCCCCTTCATCCCGCCCGAAGGGCTGCTCGGCGTCACGGAATTCCTGAAGCGCCGCGTCGCATTACCGTTCCGCGGCAGCTACTCCGAATTCCGCCACACCATCCGGCACGAGCTGGTGCACGTCTTTCAGCTCAGCCTCACCGCGCAAACCTTCAACCGCTACCCGCGCTTCCGGCAGCCCGGCCTGCCGCTCTGGTGGACGGAAGGCATGGCGGAGTACTTCTCGGCCGGCGAGGACAGCCGCGACGAGATGTTCCTGCGCGACATGACCGTCGCGGGGCGGCTGCCGTCGTTGCCCGATCTTACGTACGCCTACGGTGGGCTCGTGTACCCGGTCGGCGGCATCATCCATCGCTTCCTGGCGGAGCACTACGGCGAGTGGCGGATCATCGAGTTGTACAGCGACATCTGGAAGTACGGCACCTTCGAAGCCGCGCTGCACGGTGTGTACGGACGCACAATCGGGCAGTTGTCAGAGGAATGGCAGTACTGGATGCGGCAGCGCTACTACCCGGTGGTGGCGACGCAGCCCCCGCTGGCCATCACCGCGCACCGCCTCACCGACCTCGCGATCAAGCCGACGGCCTACCAGCTGCCTGGCGATTCGACGCCGTCCTTCCTTTTCTTCTCGCCCGCCCGCGGCTATACCACGATCTACGCGCAGAGTTTTGAAGGCCACTCCAAGCGGTCGGTGGTGGAAGGGGAGCGGAGCGAGCAGTTCGAGTCCTTCCATTTCTTCGAGTCACGCATCGACGTGAATCACCAGGGCGTCGCGGCGTTCAGCAGCAAGTACGCCGAGCGCGATGCGCTGTTCTTCTGGGATCTGACAAAGTCGCGGGTGGTGGGCCGCTACCAGTTCCCGGAGCTCGTGTCGATCCTCTCGCCGTCGTGGGCGCCGGACGGGCGGAGTGTCGTGTTCAGCGGCCTGTCTGTCTCCGGGTATTCCGATCTCTACCGGCTCTGGCTCAAGGACGGCGGCGACTCGGGCGCGGTGGCCGGCCACCTCGAGCGGCTCACGTCCGATCGGTACGAAGACATCGATCCCACGGTCAGTCCCGATGGACGGACCGTCGTGTTCTCGTCCGATCGAACGGCCTTCGGTCGTACGGGCGCGCACAATCTGTTCGCGCTCGATCTCGCGTCGGGCGAGATCCGCTATCTCACGTACGGCGACTGGCGGGATGAGACGCCGCGCTGGGGTCCCATCGATGACCGGGGGGCCGGGGAGACCGGGGCGGCCGGGGGGGCCGGGGGGGCCGGGGGGGCCGGGGGGCCCGCGCGCATTTACTTCGCCAGCGATCGCGACGGCATGTTTCAGATCTATTCGATCGACTTGACCGGGGCAGGGCGGCGCGAGATTCAGACGATGAACGGCGCGTTCGATCCGCAGTGGGTCCCAGGGGAGCACGGCGGCCTGCTGTTCGGAGGCTTCGCCGACTTGAGCTTCAACATCTACGTCGCGCCACCGCAGGTGGACCCGGCGAGCGATTTCGCGCTGCCCGCGCGCGACAGCCTGGCAGCGGCGTCGTGGACCTGGGGCGAGCTGTCGCATCCGCAGTATGCGCGGGCGGACGCGACGCCGTACGATCGCAAATTCAGCCTCGATGTCGCGGCCGGTGACGCGATGATCGCTCCCGGACTCGGCGGCGCGCAGGGCGCCGTCTTCATGTTCAGCGACCTGCTCTCGGATCACCTGCTCTTCTTCACGGTGTCATCGTTTCAAGGAGCGGGCTTCGGCAGCCTGCTCGACAACGTCAACGGCACCGCCTTCTACCTCAATCAGTCGCGCCGCATCAACTGGGGCCTCGGCGCATTCCGCCAGCGCGGCCTCTTCTACGAGGGTGACTTCAGTACGCCCTTCCAGGAAACGTCCTATGGCATGTTCGGACAGATCCGGTACCCGGTCAATCGGTTCCGCCGGATCGTCGGCGAATACCGGATCGAGCACTCCGATCGCTACGATCTCTTCACCAATCAGATCGTCGAGCCGCATCGCGTCGGTTGGCTCGCCTCGAACTATCTGTCGTACGTCAAAGACAACACGCTCTGGCTGTCGACGGGCCCGATCGACGGCGAGCGCTACAACTTCACCGGCGGCCTCGTGAACGACTTGAGCAACGGACGCTTCGACTCGTGGCAGGTGTCGGCGGACGTGCGCAAGTACTTACGGACGTCGATGCATACCGCACTGGCGGTACGCGTGCAGGGATACATGTCGGGCGGCGAGCGGCCGCGCAGCGTCAACATCGGCGGATCGTGGGGGCTGCGCGGCTATCCCAACTACGGCTACATCGCCGGCACACGCGCGTGGCTGTTCAACGCCGAGTACCGGTTTCCCATTCTCGATTTTCTCACCATCGGATTCCCATTCGGCGCCGCACAGTTCCCCGGCGTGCAGGGGGCGCTGTTTCTCGACTACGGTCGTGCATGGACCGAGGCCACGACGCATCGGCCGGTCCTCGGCTCGACGGGCCTGGGGCTGCGCATGCCGATCGGCCCACCACTCGTGCTGCGTCTCGATTTGGGATATCGGTTCCTCCGCTCGCAGAACATCGCATTCTACGGACTGCCCACGAGCTCCAGCGCACGTCGCTTCGTGGACTTCTTCTTTGGCTTCAACTATTGACCGGGAAACGCTCCCTTTCCTACATTGGCGCCTGTGTGCTGCTCGCCGCGTGTCCAGGGTCGCACCAGCTTGCGCCGCTGGTCCCCCTGGCGCTCCCACCGGCGAGCCGCGACAGCGCCCTGCAGTGGACCAACGGTACGCTGCCGCGTACACCGACGCTGATTCGCTTCCGGTGGCGGTATCAGGACGAGCGGGTCAAGTACGCGGGGCGGGGCACGGCACGGGTCGTGGCGCCGGATTCGCTGCGGTTCGATTACGTGGGACCGCTCGGAATGGGCAGTGGCGCCGCGGTGGTGATCGGGGACTCGGTGGCATGGGCGGATCCGGAAGAGAATTTTCGCTCGCTCGTTCCCGCGATCCCGATGCTGTGGGCGGCGCTCGGGATGACACGGCCGCCGGCGGACGACGCGACCGTATTTGGAACGCGGCTCGCAGACTCGACGGGTCGAGCGCGGCGCACGGCGTGGCGGTTTGCGCAAGTCGAGGATACACTCGACTATGTTGTGACGGACAGCGCGGGCCACGAGTCGATCGTAGAAGCCGAATGGCGCCGGCGTGGCAAGGTGGTGGCACGGAGCCGTTCGCAGCTCGACTCATTGGAGCGTGCCGCGAGCGCGCGCGTCGACTTCCCGGAGGCCCCGGCCAGATTTGAGCTCACCGTGGTGGCGGTGGATACTGCGGCGGTCATCCCGCCGGCTCTGTGGCGTAGTCGTCGCTAGCGCTGCGAGCCTGTGGGTCGGCGGCTGCGTCTATGGGTTTCACGGTGGGACCCTTCCAAACGTCAAGACCGTCGCGATCCTGCCCTTCGACAACGACACCTCCGAACCCTCGCTGACGCAGGAAGTCAGCGAGGCGGTTCGCCAGGCCCTCGAGGGCCGGCTCGGACTCCGCGTGGCATCGGAGCAGAACGCCGACGCGCTCGTGCACGGCCGCGTGGTGCGCTACGATCCCGACGTCCCGATCGCGATCCAGCCGGGTCAGGGGACCGTCAACGTCACCAAGCGGAAGGTGCAGCTCACCGTAGACGTCGAGATCGTGAACCAGCATGACGGCACGACGGTATGGAAGGGGCAGGGACTGTCGGTAGACGGCGAGTACACCCCACCGGCGGACAAGGACGGCCGCAAGATCGCGCTCGACAAGCTGGTGACCCAGATCGTCGATGGGGCGCAGTCGCAGTGGTGACGGGCTCGCGGCGCGGCGCCAGCTCGAGCGGCTGCCTGTTTACGCTGCTGCTCTTCGTGGGGTCGCTGTACTACGGCGTCAACATCGGTGAGGTCTATTTCCGCTATTACCGCCTGCTCGATGAGATTCAGACGGAGGCGCGACTGTCGCCGGGACTGGACGACGGCACGATTCGCCGCCGCATCCAGGCCGCGATCGAAGAAATCGGCCTGCCGGATTCCGCCGGCGGCCGCCAGCTCGTGATCCAGCGCATGGGCTCACCGCGTCAGATCGTGATCGAAACGCGCTACAGCGAATGGGTCTCGCTCCCGTTCTTCAATCACAGTTTTTCGTTCCACCCCAGGACCACGCAGCCGCTCTGAACACCGCCGCGAAGATCCGCACGCCCGAGGCCGCAGCGGTCTGGCGACGGACACAGGGCACGGTCGTCTTCACGAACGGCGTCTTCGACCTGTTGCACACGGGTCACGTCGCGCTGCTCGAAGCGGCGCGCGGGGAAGGGGACGCCCTGATCGTGGGCGTGAACCGTGACGCCTCGGCGCGGCGGCTGGGGAAAGGACCGGACCGTCCCGTTGTCCCCGAGGCGGAGCGCACCCGGCTGATTGCGGCCCTCGCCGCCGTGGACTGCGTCGTCCTCTTCGACGAAGACACGCCACTCGAGCTGATCCGGCGTCTGAAGCCCGACGTCCTGGTAAAAGGCGCCGACTACGCGCCCGACGCCATCGTCGGCGCGAAGGACGTGGAAGGGTGGGGCGGTCGCGTGGTACGGGTGCCGTTGGTCAAGGACCAATCCACCACCAGCCTTCTCGACAAGCTGCGGCGCGGGTGATGAAGCTGCTCGTCGGCACGCGCAGCACCGGGAAGATGCGCGAGATTCGTGAGCTGTTCGCCGGCCTCCCGTTCGAGATCTCGTTTCCCGCCGAGCGGCTGATGGGACAGCTCCCGGACGAAGCGGATCTGGAGCGGAGCACGAGCTACGCGGAGAACGCCGTCGCCAAGGCGCGCTACTTCGCGACCCGGGGCGGGTTGTCCACTGTCGCCGACGATTCCGGGATCGAAGTCGAGGCGCTTGGCGGCGCGCCGGGCCCGCGCTCAGCGCGCTGGTCGTTGGATGGGTCGGACGCCGCGAACAACGCGCTGTTGCTCGAACAGCTCGCCGGCGTCCCCGAGCAGCGCCGGGGGGCCCGCTATCGTTGTGTCGTGGCGTTTCTCGCGACGCCGAGCAGCGTGGCCGAGATCGTGGAAGCCACGTGTGACGGGTTTATCCTGCTGGAGCCCAGAGGGACGGGCGGATTCGGCTACGACCCGCTGTTTTACTCGACTGAGCTGCAGATGACCTTCGGTGAGGCTCCCCCTGCGGCGAAGCACCGCGTCTCGCACCGCGGCCGAGCATTCCGGGCGCTCATCGAGGTACTCCTCAGGCGCTCGCAGTAGTAGCTTGTCTTGCGTCTTGGTGTCTTGGGGTCTGAACACCGTTCGTAGCGGGGTGTGGCGCAGTCCGGTAGCGCGCCTGGTTTGGGACCAGGAGGTCGCGGGTTCGAATCCCGCCGCCCCGATTCATCCATCCACCTGCGGTTTCAGATACTTGTCGTAGCAATCCTCGCAGACGCCATGGCTGAACCGCGCGGCGGACCGTGCTTCCACGTACCGCTCGAGCGGAAT
>QHUJ01000138.1 GCA_003221895.1 Gemmatimonadota bacterium
GCCAATCCGCCGCAAGGGAAGGGACTCACCGAGGCCGGGGTTTCGATCGGCACTCCCGATTACATGTCTCCCGAGCAGCTCTCCGGCGCCGAGCTCGATGCGCGCAGCGACCTCTACGCGGCCGGCGTCGTCTTATTCGAGTGTGTTACGGGACGGGTGCCGTACCTGGCCGACACACCGTGGGCGCTCGTTGCCAAGCACATCGAGGAAGATCCGCCCAATCCGCACGCGCTGAACGCCGACGTGCCGGATGCGCTGGCGGCGGTCATTCTCAAAGCGATGGCGAAGGATCCTGCGGCCCGATTCGCGTCCGCGTCAGAAATGCACGACGCGCTGGCGAGCGTCGGTTAGACACCCCCGAACCAGGGATAACCCTGCTCCTCCCAGTACCCGAGTGGTCGCTCGGTGGTGAATGTCATCGAGACCAAATACTTGGTCATCTTGTAGCCGAGCTTGGTCGGCGAGTAGAGACGAAGCGGCGCGCCGTGAGCGGCCGGCAACGGATTGTCGTTCATAGCGTACGCAAGGATCGTCTGCGGATGCATGGCGCTCGCCATATCCCAACCGTTCGCGTAGCCGGAATCGAACGAGTCGAAGCGGATATAGCGGGCCGCGGGGAGCGGCTGGCAGCGCTCGACGACCGCCGAAACGGGCACGCCATGCCAGGTGGCGATCGCGCTCCACCCCTCGACGCAGTGATGCTTGACGGTGTACGTCGCGCGCGGCATCGCGCGCAGATCCTCGAGCGTAAGCGACAGCGGATTGCGCACCAGTCCCGCAACCACTAGCCGCCACGTCGCGGGATCTTGCAGCAGCGGCATCTCGCGTGAGATGAAGTAGCTCGGCAGCATCGTCGAGCGCTCGCGAATGTCGTATTGACGCGCGAGACGATGCCGTGAGAAGAGGATCTTCTCACCCACCCAATCGTTGACCCGGCTGGCGTCGAGGAGCAACGGCCGTACGGCATTGCCACCATCCCATCCACAGGCAGCGACGAGTGAAGCCAATCCCCCCGCCACGCCCAGTTGCAGAAACCCTCGGCGGTCAACTCCTGCCGGCGGGCCGTCGTGATCGTCAATCATGTGATGGGAATCTCCCACGATACCAGCCCGAAAGCATCGCTCGCAGCGACGCGGGATCCACGACAAAGACGAGCATCACGTGCACGATGAGAAATCCGACGAAAATCCACACGGCCCAGAAATGCCAGTAGCGCGCTGCCTGGAAGCCGCCGAACAATGTCGTGAGCCAGGAGAACTGCGTCGGCTTGTAGATCGCAAAGCCGGTGAGCACCGACAACATGCCGAGCAGGAGGATGAACGTGTACGCGAGCTTCTGGAGCGGGTTGTGTTTGCCCTGCGGGGGATGGTCTTTGCGCAGCCGGAGATAGTACTTCTGCATTTCGATCGCGCCGCGAATGTCGCGCGGCCGAAACAGCAGCGAGCGCCACTCGCCGCTCGCCACCAGATAGCAGAGATACAGCGCGCCCGTCGCCATGAACGGCCACATCAGCGTGAAGTGCCAGTTCAGCGCGCCCGCCAGCCAGCCGCCCAGCCGGCTCCACTTCGGGAACGCGAGATCGTCGAACGGATTGAGATAGGACGGCCCACCGCGGTCGCCAAAACGCGCGTAGGCGCCGTAGATCTGCAACCCGCTGGCAATCATTCCAAGGAGCAACAGGAACGTGGCCCAGTGGGTCAGGCGGACGACCCAATGATGCCGCTTGACGACGGGCGGGGCGGCCGGCGCGGGCGGCACGGGCGGGCGGGGCGCTGATTTCGCCGGGCCATTCGAGGGGACCGTCATGCCATAAGTATATTGTTCGCCATGCGCTCAGCAACGCTCCTCGTCGGTATCGCATTGTTCGCCGCATGTCGGGGTCGCAGTCAGAACGACGTTGCCACGCGCAACGTCGACACGTTGAGTCTCGCGGAAAACTCCCCCGGAGATTCGACCGACAGTGCGTTACGCACCCCGCGGGTCATCACCGGCCCGACCGTCGTCGTGTTCTGGCTGCCGGCAGCGGACTCGTTTTCAGCCGACGATCAGGCGCAGGCGCTCGACGATCTCAACAACACGACGGAAAGCGTAGCCCCGACGCTGCTGCGGCACCATGTCACGCTGCTCCCGACGAATGCCGAGACCATCTACGTCGCGCTTCCCAATCGCCAGCGCCGGACGATTGTGTTGTCAGGCATTGATTACCCGTTCGGTTACGTGCTGATCGAGCCGGGCACCGCGGAGCGGATCCTGGCGGGCGTGTACGACGAGGACGAGCTGCTCGATGAAGTGGAGGCCTACTTCGATCTGCCGCCGTCTGACGACACGGCCACGACCACCCGTCCGCGGATTTCCACCTGATGGTATTGGCCGTCCTCGCGACGCTGGCCACCCTGCAGAATGTCACATGGGAGCCGGCGCGGCCCATCCAGGGCTCGCTCATCGTCGTTGCGGCGCCTAGCGGTGTGTTCGGCCAGCTTGCGGGCGAGCCGTTGCACTTCGTGGATGGCCGCGCGTTTGCCGCCGTTCCGCTCGGTGCGACGGACAGCGTCGAGTTGCAAGTGCTCACCGGCAACGAGGAGGTCGTCGAAAACAACGTCATGTGGGTGCCGGTCACGCCACGCCAGGCGGCAGGCGAAAAGGTGCAGGCTGCCGAGCGCTTCACGCCGCCTCCGGACAGCGCCCTGCTGGTGCGCATCAATCGCGAGCGCGGCTTATCGCTCGAGGTCGCCCGGCGGGCGCATGAGCTGCCCCGCCTCTGGAAGGCGCCGTTTCAACGCCCGCGCGCGACACGCGTGACGAGTCCGTTCGGGGCAGGCCGCGAGGTCAACGGTGTGTGGCGGAGCACGCATTCGGGATTGGATATCTCGGGTCGAAAGGGCGATCCGGTGCGCGCGTCGAATCGCGGCGTGGTCGCCCTCGTCGGCAACTTCTTCTATGGCGGCATCACCGTCTACTTGCTCCACGGCGTCGGTCTGATGACGGTCTATCATCATCTTAGCCGCGCGCTCGTGTCCGCCGGTGACACCGTCGAGCGCGGCCAGCTCATCGGCCGGGTTGGCGCGACCGGTCGTGTCACCGGTCCGCATCTGCATTGGGGCGCGCAGTTTGGGGCGATTTCATTCGATCCCGCCGATCTGCTGACCCTCCCTTGAGCAAACCGCTGCTGCTGCAAGGCGGCCGCGTAGTGACGATGGACGGAGCGCGTCGTATTCTGGACGCGGATGTGCTGGTCGAGGACGGATACATCAAAGCGGTCGGGCGGGACCGGCGAGAGGGGCGGGCCAAGACACCCGCAATCGACTGTACTGGACTTGTCGTACTTCCAGGTTTGATCCAGGCGCACATCCATCTCTGCCAAACATTGTTCCGCGGGCTCGCGGACGATCTCTCGTTGGAGGACTGGCTGGCGCAGCGCATCTGGCCGCTGGAGGCCGCGCACACCGCCGACTCGGTCCACGCGTCCGCGATGCTGGGGGCGGCCGAGCTGTTGCTCGGCGGCACCACGGCCATCCTCGACATGGAAACCGTGCGCCATACCGGCGCGGCGTTCGAGGCGCTGGAGTCGATCGGCATTCGCGCCACGGCCGGCAAGTGTCTCATGGACGCGCCGTCGAGCCCCGCCGGCCTGCGCGAACCCACAGACAAGGCGCTGTCTG
Source organism: Gemmatimonadota bacterium (assembly GCA_003221895.1). GTDB lineage: Bacteria > Gemmatimonadota > Gemmatimonadetes > Gemmatimonadales > GWC2-71-9 > 20CM-2-65-7. The sequence goes on from QHUJ01000138.1 coordinate 3,660, forward strand.
AGAGCGCGGACTTGTGCGCGCGGTGGCATGGTGCCGCCGGCGGTCGGCTCCGGTATTGCTTTGCGCCGCGGTTCGCGCCGAGCTGCACGGGGCCATTGCTCCGCGCCGTGAGTGATTTGGCTGAGAAGACAGGTGCGGTCATTCATACGCACGCTGCCGAGACTCCCGTGGAGCTGGAGCTCGTCAAACGGGAAACGGGACACGATGAGATCGCGTACCTCGACTCCGTGGGGATTTCGGGGCCGCGTTCGGCCCTGGCGCACTGCGTCTGGGTGGATAAGGACGGCATTGCGCGCCTGGCGCGACAAGCTACCAACGTCGTTCACTGTCCCAGCTCCAATCTGAAGCTGGGCAGCGGGGTCGCGCCGATTCCGGAAATGCTCGCCGCCGGTTGCCGTGTCGGCATCGGCGCCGACGGCGCGCCGTGCAACAATCGGCTCGATGCGTTCGAAGAGATGCGGCTTGCCGCGCTGATTCAGAAGCCGCGACTCGGGCCCGATGCGCTTCCCGCGCCACAAGCCTTGGAGCTCGCGACGCTGGGCGGGGCCCGCGCCATGGGGCTCGAGGCGGAGATCGGCTCGATCGAGGTGGGGAAGCGCGCCGATCTCGTCGTGCTCGATCTCGCGGGTCCTCACGCGCAGCCCGAGGATGCGGATCTCGTGTCGCGGATCGTGTACAGCGCCCGCGCCGCCGATGTCCGCCATGTGATCGTTGACGGCCGGATCGTGGTGCGGGACGGCATGATGAAGACGGCGGATGTCGCGGAGATTCGCACCAACGCCAACAAGCAAGCGCGCCGCCTGCGGCGGGCGATCGCTTAGTCGCTGCGAAAGCGCTGGATGGTCCGCGCCAGCGCGGCGGCGGCATCGGACAATTGCTGCGATGTGGTCGTGAGCTCGCTCAGGGACACGATCTGCTGGGCTGTAGCGGCCGATGTTTGTTGTGCGCCGTTCGCCGCGCCGTCGGCAATCGTCGCGACCTCCTCCATCCGGCGCAGCACTTCCCGCATGCTCTTCGTCTGATTCTCGGTCTCGGCGGCAAAGACCGTGGCGAACTGCACGGTCGTCTTCAGGTCGGAGAAGATGGCGTCGAGCGCGCCCTGCACCGTCGTGGCGACGCTCCCGACCCCCTGCGCGGCCTCGCGGCCCTGCTTCATTGCGTCCACGACGCGGCTGATCTGCTCCTGTGTCGCGCGCACCTTGGTGCGCACTTCCTCCGCCGAGCGCGCGCTTTGCTCGGCGAGCTTGCGCACTTCGCCCGCGACCACGCGGAATCCGAGCCCGTGCTGGCCGGCGCGCGCGGCTTCGATGGCGGCGTTGAGGGCGAGGAGATCGGTCTGGCTCGCGATGCGCGTGATGCCATCGACCAGCTTGCCGATCTCGCGCGACTCGCGGTCGAGCTCGGTCGCGAGCTCGGACGCGTGGTCCATGTGGAGCAGCATGTTCATGAGCAGCGTGCTGGATTTCGAGACCTCTTCACCGCGTTTGTGCGCCTGGAGCGCGATGTCGGTGATCTTGCGCTCCGCCTCCTGCGCGCGCGCATGCAACGTGGTCGCGAGACCGGACGCCGTTTCGGAATCCTGGCGCCCGTATCCGATGAGCTGGCGTTGGCGCTCCGTACCCTCGGAGAGCTGGCTGGTCGTCGCCGAAATGGACTGGGATGAGGCTTGCAGGTCGCGCGCCGCCGCTGCCAGCTCGCCGGCCATGGCCGCCAGCGCGCGGCCCTGCTGGCCGATTTGCCGGATGATGTCGGCAATCGCGGTGGTGGTTCGATTGACACTGACGCCCAGATAACCGAGCTCATCGGTCGCCGCATCGTCGTCGAACCGGCGCGTGAGATCGCCGCGCTCGATTTCTCCCAGGACCGCACGCGCCGCACGCAGGCGCTCGACGAACTGCGCGAGCATCGGCACGAGCGCTACGGACGCGAATACCAGCACCAGAGCTTCGAGCGTGAACGTGGACCACGGCCAGCCGCGTCCGGTGACTTGCGCCAGCGCGGTGACGACCGCAAAGGCCGCGAGATTCGTGATCAACGAGCCCCAGGCTTCGCGGCGTTCGAGATACAGCGCCGCCTGCAGGGGCGCGATGAGATAGGCGCCGTACAGCACATGGCCGTTCGGGCCCATCGCAAACAACACTGCCGAAATGAGCAGGGAGCCGACGCCGAGATTGACCTGCACGTACCATGGCCGGAACCTCGCGCGCTGCACCAGCTGCCGCACACCGGCATTGGCGCCGGCAAAGACTGCCGCGAACGCGAGTATGAACCAGTAGAAATCGTGCTGATTCCCGCCAGCCTCACCGCGACGAGCAGCACGATCCCGAATCCCACGAACCCCCAGCGGGCGCGCGTGTTGGCGAGCAAGTATTGGCGTTGTTTCGCGAGGTGCTCGTCGAGGAGCTGCAGCTCGAGCGTGTTCACATCCGGAAGAGGTAGCTGGCCTTCAGGAAGAAGCCGTCACTGGTCCGCGTCAGGCGGCCGAAGTTGAACGGCTCGGGCTCGGTGAGAGACGAGCCGTATCCCACGAACAAGACGGTCCCGGGAATCGGCCGATAGGAGAAGAGGAAGTCGTTGCGAAACTCGGTCTCGGTCCGGCCGGTCTGGGGGCTGCCGTTCACGACCAGCGGATACCCGTAACGAGGATCGCGGAGCGAGTCGACCGTTTGCGCCGTGTACTGGCCCACATAGCGGAAGAAAATAGCGCGGCGGAGCTGATACTCGATCTTCACGCGTGGGATGTTCGCGGTCGAGAACCAGCTCCCATCGGCAGCCCGCCGCAGAGTCTGATGAGTCCACTGGCCATCCACCCGAACGGACGGGGTGGGCTTCCACGTCACGCCAAGGAAGGTGTTCAAGCCACGCGATTCCGCCGCCTCGGCGAAGATCACGCCCATGCCGCCGCCCGCATTGCCATTGACGGTGAGCGCACGGCTGGGCGTACTGAAGCCGACGTTGCCGCCCCACAGACCGTACAGGCCATGAGGAATCGCGAAAGGGACCAACGTCCCGGCCGAATCAACCTGATAGTCGGCATAGTCCTGCTGATCGAAGCGCTGATGGGCTACCTGCCAATTCGCGTTCAGGCCCCAGCCGCCGCGCAGCGTGAAGAGCCATTGCTGGTTCAGGGTGCCTTCGAGGGTGCTGCCCAGATTGAAGAAATCGTGGTAGCGCCACACCGGCGAGAGCAAGATGAACGTGGTGGCGTTTTCCAGCAGCGCGCCGGGCTTGCCATACCACGTGAAACGATTGGCCAGCCGGCCCTGCACAATGTTGACGCGATTGACGAAGCCGTTCTGCGCTTCGAAATCGGGGCTGATGCCGACGAGCTCGGCGTGGTTGCCGTACGAGTAACCGGTGCGGTCGAACAGCGTCGCGTCCCACAGCACTCCGCTTCGAACGCCCGATGCCGAGCCATCATTAGTCCATGAGCCCACAATTTGCGCGGTGGAGAACCAGATCTTCTTCCAGATTACGCGCGCATCGGTGCCAACCACGCGATTCCAGAACCCCTCGCCGAAGCGGTCGGTGTAGGCGATGCCGACCGTCGAGCTGGCGCCGAGGTCCCGGCGCAGACGCAACAAATTCGCGACTGGATGTACGGCCGGCGTGCCACCGTTATCGTCCACCGCGCCGAGGTACGCGACGGCGGTGCCGCCCACTTTGCCGATCAGTTTTGCGCCCCCCATGGGGTTCTGAATCTGGCGCGTGTAGATCAAGGAGTTCGGAGTGTCGAATTGCTCGAGCCCCTCGAGGAAGAACGGCCGCTTTTCCGGATAGAACAGCGCGAACCGCTGATTCACGGTCACCTGCCCGACGTCGGCTTCCACCTGTGAGAAATCGGGATTGATCGTGCCGGCGGCACTGAGGTTCTGCGTGACGCCCCAGCGCACGTTCACGCCCAGCTGCGGATCGACCGGTTGATAGTGGTAATCGGTTGCTGTAACGGCTGCACCGTCGACTCGGGCCGTAAACTCCGGTGACACGTCCATCACCAGGCCGCGACGCAGCCCGGTCAACGCCTTCAGCGAGCCCGACTGGATGAGAAAGCTGGCGCTCGCGCGCACGACCGGCGTCCAGGTGTCTTCGTACCCGGTGTGCTGGGTCGTGCGAATGATCTGAATACCCCAGTCCTGCGTTTCGCCGCTCTGATACCGCAGGCTCTTGAAGGGAATTCGCACTTCGACTTCGAACCCATCGGGCGTGACGTGGCCGCGTGACTCATAGACGTAGTCCGGATTCAGGTCCACCACGCCATCGAACCGGAAGCCGGCATTCTGGCCACCCGCGGCGCCGGCCAGGCCCTCGCTCCGCACGCCATCCTGCTGCACGCCCAACGGGTTGACCGCGAACAGCAGCGCGCGGCGGCGATCGTTGAACGTGTCGAGCAGGATCTCGATCTTGTCGTCCGCATCGATGTTGTCGCGGTCTGCCAGCGTGGCGCGCACGACATTGCCGTGGGCCTCGTACGCGCGGATGCCGAAGTAGATCGCATCGGGCGCGTAGAAGGCGAGGACCTCGGTCGAATCGGCGGCGGGCCGGCTGTCGACAGGGCGGTACTGCGTGAATCCGTTGAGGAGTGCTGCCTGATGCCACGCCGGGTCGTCGAGTGCGCCATCAATCGTTACCGCCGGTGCGTCGATGCGGGGCAGGTGAACGGCGATTTGCCGCAGCCGGCCGTCGTACACGGACTGCTGATCGCCTGGGAATTGCAGGAGAAGGAGCAAGACGGCGAGCATGAAGGCAAAATAGCGGGGAACGCGGAAGTCGGAATGTGGAACAGCCGGAGCCCGGCTTACGAATCGTCAAGATTCCGGTGTGCTCCGCGTTCGCACATCCGCGTTCCGACTTCTATTCGTATCGCAACGCCACGATGGGATCGAGTGCCGCCGCCCGCCGCGCCGGCCAGATACCGAAAAACAGTCCGACCAGCGCGCTGAAGAAAAACGCCACCACGATCGCGAGCAGGTTGATCGATGTATTCCAGTGGGCCAGCCGGGACAGCGCCACGGCGCCGAACGAGCCGAGCAAGATGCCGATCACACCGCCGGCCAGGCAGAGGACCAGGGCTTCGACGAGAAACTGAAACAGAATGTTGAAGCGCGTTGCGCCGAGGGCCTTGCGCACACCGATCTCGCGGGTTCTCTCGGTGACCGAGACCAGCATGATGTTCATGATCCCGATGCCACCGACAATCAGGCTCACGGTCGCAATGCCCGCGAGCAAATAGGTGAATGTCTTTGCCGTGTCCTGGAAGGTCGCGAGAATATCCGATTGGTTGCGGATTTGGAAATCGTTTTCGCCGCCGGGGCGAATCTTGTGCTCGCGTCGTAGCACACGCTCGATCTCGATCATCGTCAGCGTCATTTGCGAGACGCTCGCGGCGTCAACGGTGATCGTCCGCAGGCGATCCGTGCCCATGATGCGATACCGCGCCGTCTGCAACGGAATCAGGATTTGTTCGTCGGGGTTGCCGAATCCTGCCGCGGAGCCTTTCGACGACAGCACGCCGATGATCTCGAACGGAATGCCACGAATCTGGATCTCCTGACCGATCATCCCGGCAGGATTCGCGTTGAACATGTCGGGGATTGCCGAACCGAGCACCGCGAGGCGCCTGCGGCCCTCGTCCTCCCCTGCGGTAAACATCCGCCCCGCGGTCACCGTGAAGTTCTTCACCGCGGGATAATTGGGCGTCGTGCCAACGATGTTCACGTTGGCATTCGTCCCGCCCCTCTTGATCTGCTGGTTTCGGGTCAACTCCGGCACGACCGCCTTGACGTGCCGGGCGTAGGCCGCGAGGGAGTCTGCATCATCGACGGTGAGGCTGACGCGCTGTCCAAAATCGATCGCGATCCCGCCCCGAAACGATTGCCCCGGGTAAATCGACAGGAGCGTCGGGCCGAGCGCCTCCAGGCGTGCCTGGACGGCTTTTTGCGCCCCGCTGCCGAGGGCCACCATCGTAATGACCGCGCCAACGCCGATGATGATGCCGAGCATCGTCAGAAACGAGCGCAGCTTGTTGGCGCGAATCGCCTGGAGGGCGACCTGGAAGATCTCGCCGAGCAGCATGCGCTTAGGGCCGGGCCGGCGTCGTGGGCGGACGCTGCTGGGTGGTCGGCTGCTGCTGCACGCCGGGCAGCCCGCCACCGGTGATGTTCCGCATCCGCTGCTGCATGTCGCGCTGCGAGTTCACCAGTGACGCGCTCGGCAGCACGAGCACGGTGTCCTGCTCCGTCAGCCCGCTCACGACCTCGATGTAATCGAGATCGGTGAGGCCCGTGCGGATCTGCACCGGCGTGGGTTTGCCGTTCTTGAGCGTGAAGACGATGTAGCTCGACTGATCGCCTGCGTTACGGCGGGAACCGCCACCCGTCCCGCCGCCCAGGCGCTGGAATTGCGCGCGCACGGCCGCGAGCGCGGTCTGCTCGGCCGGCGTCAGCTCCTGACCCGACATCCGTTTCTGGAACGCGGCGCGGACCTGCGCTTCGGTGACGCCCGGCGGAAGCGGAATCGTGCGACCGTCGGGTGTCGTCATTGTATTGCCACCGGCCGTCGCGGTTGAGTCCCGTCTCCGGGTCGAGTCCGGGCGAGCCGACGCGCCACCGAGAGAGGCGCTATCGCGATTGGCCGGCGGCTGCTGGCGCTGGGCCGCGAGCTGCTGCTGGACGTCGCTCGGATCGAGCCCCAGCACCTGCGCCGCGGATGCAACGTCGCGCTGCGTGCGCAACGCGGCGTTGGGGATCGCCAGCACATTTTCCCGCTGGCCCACATGAATTTCGACTTCGGTATTCATGCCCGGCTTGAGCAAATGCCCCGGGTTCGGAATACGAATCAGCACATTGAACATGGTGACGTTCTGCTGCACCGTCGCCTGCGGCTCGATCTTCAGGACGCTGCCCTGGAACGGCCGGTTGGGATAGGCGTCGACCGTGATCGTCGCCGGCAGGCCCGACTGCACCTTGGCGATGTCGGTCTCGTCGACCAGCGAGCGGATCTGGACCGTATCGAGATTGGCCATGCGGAACATGATCGTGCCGCCGCCCACGTCCGTCGACGGCGACGAGATCACGGTGCCCAGCTCGACGCTCTTTGTGATGATCGTGCCCTCGAGCGGCGCGCGGACTTTCGTGTCGGTCATCCGGTCGCGCGCGTTCTCGAGATCAGACTGGGCGCGGATCACCGCGGCGTTGGCGTTCGCATAATCGAGCTTGGCCTGGTCGTATTCGGTCTGCGTGATCGCCTGCGCCTTGAACAGCGTGTCGGAGCGGGCGAGCTGCGCTTTGGCGTTGGCGAGCTGCGCCTGCGCCACCTGCAGGTTTGCCACCGCCTGCGCCAGGTTGTTGCGCGGGATGCGCGGATCGATCGACGCGAGCAGCTGATCTTCCTTGACGTCATCGCCCGTCTGCACGTTCATCCCGATGATCTCGCCCGATGCCTTCGATTTCACATCGACGGTGAGGGGAGGCTCGATTGCGCCCGACGCGGACGCCGACACCACGATGCTCCGGTGTTCGACGGGGACCGCCTCGTACGAGATGGGCGCCTGCTTCTTCCCGCAGGCGATCATTCCCAGGAGCAGCAGCGCAGCAGTCCGACTGGATGCGTTCACGTCGTCGCTTCCGTTCTTTCATCGCGCTCGAGTTTGCCGTCGAGCAGATGAATCTGGCGGCGCGCGTGCGCCGCAATGTCGTGTTCGTGGGTCACCAGCACGATGGTTTGACCCGTATCATGGAGCTCGTGAAACAGCGCCATGATCTCGCTCCCGGTCGCCGAGTCGAGGTTTCCGGTCGGCTCGTCGGCGAGCAGGATGCTGGGTTGGTTGACGAGCGCCCGCGCGATCGCGACGCGCTGGCGCTGGCCGCCCGACAGCTCGTTGGGCCGGTGATCCATCCGGTCGCCGAGGCCGACCTGCTGCAGCGAGCGGGCGGCGCGGTCGCGCCGGTCCTTCGCGCCGATGCCGGCGTAGATCAGTGGCAGCTCCACGTTGTGCAGCGCGTCGGCCCGCGGCAGCAGGTTGAACGTTTGAAAGACGAAGCCGATTTCCTTGTTGCGGATGCGCGCCAGCTCGTCGTCGCTCAGGTCGCTCACCTTCTGGCTGTTGAGCCAGTACTCCCCGTTGGTCGGCGTGTCGAGACAGCCGATCAGGTTCATCAGCGTCGATTTGCCCGATCCAGACGGACCCATCACGGCGACGAACTCGTTCTTCTTGATCTGGATATCGACGCCGCGCAGCGCGTGCACCACTTCCGCCCCCATCTGGTACTCGCGCGTCAGGTGATGCGTGAGAATCACGATGTCGGGTGTCGGGACGTCACCCGTGTGGAACGACATGGCCTGCGCGGCGGTCACAGCGTCCGTCCCACGGTGGCTTCGAGCGTCGAGCGCGCGATCAGATAGTTGAAACGGGTCTGAATGCCATTCACCTCAGCCTGCGTCAGCGCGGCCTGCGACGTGAGCAAGTCGAGGATCGTGGCTGCACCGACGCGATAGCGCTCGTTCTGCACGCGCAGATCCTCCCGTGCCGCCGCGATGTTGTCGTCGGCGATGCTGATCTGCTCGAACGCCGTCGCCAGGACGGCCATCTGCTGCGTGAGCTGCGCGTTGGCCTGCCGCCGCGCGTCAGCCGCGCGGGCTTCCGCCATGTCGCGATTGACCGAGGCGGTGACTTGATTCGCCTCGCGGATAAAGCCGTTGAGGATTGGCCACGAGAGCGCAAACCGCCACTGAAACGTCTCAGGGTAGTTGCCGAAGAAGGGGAAGTTCGGCGGGCCGTTCAGCGTTTCGGTTCCCTGACGGTTGTTGCTGTAGCTCACCGTGACGGTCGGCCAGTACTGGGAGCGAGCGGACCAGATCTGCGCGCGGGCGGCGGTTGCCTGGGCCTCCGCTTGCTCGACCGCCGGAAACTCCGCGATCGTCAGGCGCCGCAGCTCCGCCGTGTCCGGCATGGCCGGCATGGTGGTATCGGGGACGGCGCGCACCAGTCCGTCCACACCGACCTGCCGCCCGAGGTTTGCCTGCGCGGTCGCAAGGTTTGCCTGCGCATTGAGCAGGTCGATGCGCGCGTTGCCGTATTCCACCGTGGAGCGCAGTGAGTCGGAGCGTGTGGCCGAGCCGGCGTGCAGCTTCTCGATGGAGATCTGCAGCTGCTGCTGCGCGCGGGCCACCTGCGCCTCGGCGACGCGAACCAGCGCTTCAACCGCGATCGCATTGTAGAAGAGTTGCTTCGTCTGCAGGGTTACCTGGAAGCGTTGATTCACGATACCCGCGTCAGCCGCCGCACCCGTGGCCGATGTCGCCTTGAGGTTCGTAAACCGCCGGAATCCGTCGAACAGGTCGAGACTGGCGTTGAAGCTGCCCGTAAAGGAATACTCGGCGGGCACAGGCCGTCCGGTGATTTGATCGATGCGGCCGGTGTTGGCCCGAGCTGCCGACGAGCCCAGGGTCACCGCTGGAATGAACGCGCCGTATGCCGACCGCTTCGACGCCCCGGCATTGCGCTGATCTCCCAGCGCCTGAATCATCGCGGGCTGCACGTCGAGCGAGCGCTCAATCGCTTCTTTCAGCGTGACTTCATACTGTCGTGGCGCAGGTTGTTGCGCTTGTTGCGCGACCGCGGTCGTAGCGCACCCAACCGCGAGCATCCCCATCCAGACCTCACGCATTAGTGCCGCCCCCCCCCCCCGCTGCCTGAGCCTCATTACGGTGATGCTCAGCCTCCTTGATCAGTTGCTCGTGCCGCCCGCGCTGCGCGGGGGTGAGTTGAGCGTCGATCTCGCCGCGGATTCGGGCTTTGATCGAGTCAAAGCGCGGGCGGACCTGCGCCCACAGCGAGTCGGTCTCGGGCCGGTGGCGCGCAAAGATCGCGCGGACGGAGTCGCGCTGGGCGTCGGAGAGCTTCAGCTCATGGCTCAGGTAGGCGATCATCTTCTCCGGCCCGCGCCGGCTTCCACCCCCGCCGCCTGGTCCGTCGTGATCGGCGGCTTCATGGCCGCCCCATCCCGCCAGGCCGCCCGCCACAAAGACGGCGGCCAGCAGTCCCACGGCAGCGAGCTTCGATCTATTCAGCATGATTCCCCTTCTCTTTATCGTGATTCGACGAGTGAAGTAAACACGACGCTCGCGTCCGGCGGATCTGGTGCCGTCACGAGCGCCGTCAGCCCTCCCCCCCCTCCCGAGCCTTCGGCGGGGGCCATCGCCATGTCGATTGAGGCGGTGTCCCCGCCACTCAAGACCACCCGGCCAAACAGAAAACCGGCGATGAGCGCGACGATCGCCGCGGCCACGCCGGGCCGGAACCACGACGCGAGTACTTCCCAGGTCGGGACGGTCGCCTGCTCGAGTGCGCGATCGTAGCTCGCCATCACGCGCGCGACGAAGGCCGAGTCATCGGAGCGCTCGAGCGCAGCGCGCAACGCCTGGCCGAGCTCCGGATCGGGGAGATGATCGAACAATTCAGGATTTTTCATTTCTCCTGCTCCTTCCAGTCTTCCAGCAGCGCGCGCAGACGGCGGCGCCCGTGAAACACCTCGGATCGAACCGTACCTTCCGGAATTCCCAGGATCCCCGCGATCTCGGCGTGCGAATAGCCTTCGACGTCGAACAGCACGACCGCGGTCCGCCGGCGCTCGGGCAGCTCCGCGAGCGCCGCGCGCAGCCGGTCGCCCAGCTCGCTCTGCACCGCGGCCGCGTCCGGTCTCGGTCCTCCACCCACCAGCGACGGATCCAGCGGCTCCGCGCGCCGCACGTTACGGCGCCGCCGCCGGTCGGTCGCGGCGTTGGCCACGATGCGCATCAACCATGGACCGAACGGCCGCCGGGAGTCGTACTGCGCGAGCTTCACGAGGGCTGAGAGAAACCCGTCCTGCGCTGCGTCGTCCGCGTCATCGGGATCGCCCAGGACCGCTCGCGCGACCCGCCGCGCCTGTGCGGCGTAGCGCTCCACGAGAACTCCAAAAGCGGCCCGCTCGCCCGCCAGCGTTTGGGCGACGAGGGCCGGGTCGTCTCCTGTTCCAATACGCGCTGCTCCCCCGGGAGGTTGGGACGTGCGAGGGGGCGTATCTCGTTCAGCGGGCATCGCTTTCACGGCGCCGGCGCCGCCTCGCGACTGCATAGCCGGCGAGCGTAATGGACGCCGCCAGTGCGGCCACGGCGAGGACCGCGCTGGCGGTCAGCGGGAAAAGAATCAATGCCACACCGACCAGCGCGAAGCCCGTCGCGGCTACGCCGGCCAGCATGCGGCGCGCTCCACCGGCGGCCTGCATCAGTGCCATGGCGGCCACCACCCGCCGCTCGCGCAGCGAGCGCCGATGCGGTGCCGGCGGCGGCTGGTCGTCACGTGCGGCGCCGATGCCGTGGGGTGGATAGACGGCGACCGTATCGACGAGGCGCGGCGGCAACGGGAGCCGTCGCCGCGCCATGAGCACGACCTCGCGACTCTGCGCCATGTCGTGCAGGAACTGCGTCGCCAGGGTCGCCGTCAGGCCATCTTGCTCCGCGACGAGGTCGAGCTCGTAATTGCCGAGCAGGCTCGAGACGTTGAGGTTGCTCGATCCCACGCGCGCCCAGTCGTGATCGCCGACCAGAGTCTTGGCGTGCAGCATCGGGCCGCGATACTCGAAGATGCGCGCGCCGGCGTGCAGCAGCTCCCGGTAGCCGCTGCGCGTGAAGATGCGCACGATCGGGATGTCGCTTATCCCGGGGAGCAGGAGGCGCACGTCCACGCCGCTGCGCGCCGCATCGAGAAACCCGGCGTAGAGCGACGGCGGCGCGACGAGATACGCGTCGGTGATCCACAGGCGTTCCGTGACGGCCGCCGCCAGCAGCTGCACCGCTCGATAGATGCGTGACTGTCCCGGGAATCCCTCGACGACCCGGACGGCGGACGGCCCGCACTCCTCCGCGGCCGGTGACGCGGCTTCGTGGTCCGGTAACGGGGTTCCCGCGCGCGTCCACATGCGGGCGAATGCGCCCTCGAGCGCCGCGACCGCGGGGCCGCACACGACGACCATCGTGTCGCGCCAGCATGCCCGCCCGTTCCGTGGATCGCCGGCCCATTCATCGCCGATGCACAGTCCGCCGGTCATGGCTTTCTCGCCATCGACCACCAGCAGCTTGCGATGGTCGCGGCTGAACGCTTCGATGGGCCCGCTCGTCAAGATGGGACGAAACGGGCGGACGTCCACGCCGTAGCTCTTCAGCTCACGCCAAAATGCGGCACCGGTGCTCCGGCAGCCGAAGGCGTCGTACAGGACGCGCACGCTCACGCCGGCGCGCGCGCGCTCGGCCCACGCGGTCGCGAACCGGCAGCCCGTGTCGTCGTCGTGCACGATGTAGTTCTCGAAATGGACCCAGCGCTGCGCGCCGCGGATCATCTCGAGCATCGCCTCGAGCGCGTCGCTCGAAACGGCGATGTGGCGCAGCATGTTGCCGGGAATCGGCCGTGCTCCGGTGGCGCGATCCAGCGCTCGCGAAAGGGGGGGGGGAGGCCCGTTGACGGTTGGAGAGGTCACCCTCCGAGACCCAACGACGGTTCCACGGGACGGAGCGCCTGAATGCAAAACGCGATGTGCTCATCCAGGGGCACGCCGAGCTCCTCGGCGCCCTGACGCACCTCGTCGCGGTTCACGCCACGGGCGAACGCCTTGTCCTTCAGCTTTTTCTTGACCGACGAGATTTCGAGATCGCCAAAGCTCTTCGACGGCCGGACCAGCGCGCAGGCGACGAGAAACCCGCACAGCTCGTCGACGGCGAACAGCGCTTTCGCCATCTGCGTGTCGCGCGGCACGCCCGAGTACGTGGCATGTCCCAGCACGGCGCGCAGCAGCGGCTCCGCGACGCCTTTCGAGCGGAGGAGATTCACGCCCCACGCCGGATGGCCGTCGGTGGGCGAGTGCTCCTGGTTGGGAAACTGCTCGTAGTCGAAGTCGTGCAGCAGGCCGACCAGCCCCCAGGCCTCGGGATCCTCGCCGTACCGGGCGGCATACGCGCGCATGGCCGCCTCGACCGCGAGCATGTGCTGGCGCAGCGAAGGGGACTTGGTGTGCGCCTGCATGAGCGCCAGCGCTTCGTCACGATTCATGAGATCTGATATCCACGTTCCAGCGTTCTGCCCACAGCTCCAGCATCAGTTGCGGCCACAGCCGGCGCGCGTGGTTGCGTCGCATCGCGCGGTGTTCGGCCAGCAGCGGCGTCTGGAGCAACCGATCGGCGAGCGGCGCGAGCCCGGTATTGAGCCAGCGCGCTACGGGTACGGAGAGGCCGCGTTTCTGCCGCTCGATGACGCGTTCCGGAACGAGTCCGCGCGCGGCTTCCTTTAATATCGCTTTGGTGGTAATGCCATGCACCTTGAAGGCGGAATCGACCGGAAGGACGAGCTCCATCACCTCGCGATCCAGGAACGGCGCGCGCGCCTCCACGGACGCGAGCATCGTGGCGCGATCGACTTTTACGAGCAGGTCATCCGGCAGGTAGGTGAGAAAATCGAACCACATCACCCGATTCAATGGGTCGTCGAGCGGAAAGCCGTCGAGCTTGCCTTCGAGCTCCGCGATCACCCCGTCCTCGATCGCCACGGCGCCGAGCCACGTCACATGGCGCTCGAGCCAGGGCAGGTCGGCGGCGGCAAGGAACTGCTTGAGCATGAATTCGACCGTCATCTTGCCCGTCGAAGTCGGCCAGCGATCGACCGCCCAGCGGACCACGCCACGAAGCGGGTGGGGGATGCGCTGCCAGCGCTCCGCGAATTTGTGCCCCAGGTAGGTCGGGTACCCGCCGAACAGCTCGTCCGCTCCTTCGCCGGAAAGAATCACCTTCACCTGCTCGCGCGCGGCTTCGGCGAGCAGCCACGTGGGGAGCACCGCCGGATCACCGAGTGGTTCCGCGAGCGACCGCGTCACCACGTCGAGTGCGCGGCCGAGCGATTCGTCGTCAGCGGTGACGACATGATGGACCGTCGCGATGTCGTGCGTGACCGCTTCGGCGTAGTCGCTCTCGTCGTAGCCCGGCTCGGTGAAGCGCATGGCATAGGTGTGGATCCGCTCTCCGGGCATGGCGCGCGCAGCCGCGGCAACGAGCAGTGAAGAATCGAGACCCCCGCTCGTGAAAACCCCCAGCGGCACGTCAGACATCAGCTCGCGCTGCACCGCGCGCAGCAGCGTCTCGCGGAGCTCGCCGGTGTTGTCGAACGAGAGTCGCGAGGGACGCTCGGCTGCGGCTGCCGCGCTCCAGTAGGAGCGAATCTCGGTCCGGCCACCTTCCGCGATCAGCAGGGAAGCCGGCGGCAGCTTGTGAATCCCGTCGAACATCGTGTAGGGCGCTGGCACGTATCCCAGGGCGCGGTAGAGCGCCAGGGCTTTACGATTCACCCGCCGCGGCTGGTCGGGAAACTCGAGCAGCGCCTGGATTTCCGACGCGAAGCGCAGCTCGCCGCGCACATCGGCCCAGAACAGCGGCTTTTCACCGGCGCGATCGCGCGCCAGCAGCAGCCGGCTCTTGCCGTCGTCCCAGATGGCGAGCCCGAACATGCCCTCGAGCCGCGCGACGACGTCGGCTCCATAGCGCTCGTAAAACGGAACGATCGTTTCGATGTCGCCGCGGGAGCGAAATGGATAGTTCCATCCGGGTCCCGAGGCTTCGCGGCGCAAATCATTCGCGTTGTAGATCTCGCCGTTGCACACCATCCAGATCTTGCCGTCGGGGCTCTTGAATGGCTGATCACCGGTGGTGAGATCCATGATGGCGAGGCGGCGCGCACCGATGCGTGCGCGCTCATGGCCGACGATGCATTCCCCGTCGGGGCCGCGATGCCGCAGCACCGCCGCCATGCGCGCGATGTAATCCGGAAAGCGCAGCGTTGCGCCCCCCCCCCCTCCTCCGGGGTGAGTCGCTATCGCGCCGAAGATGCCGCACATGGTCCGTATGCCGCGTACTGCCCTTCGACGGCGAGCAGCAGAAGATGCGGCTCGAGTGCCGCGCGGATCCGCGCGTCGTTGGCGCGGGCGATGAACACGGTCGGCCGGCTGCAGCGCGCCAGTCGCTCACGCCATGCGTCGGGCGGCTCCAGCGGTGAGCCGGGAAGGGCAAGAAACTGCTCGTAGTGATCCGCGATGTAGTTGCTGGTGAGCTCGCGGCCATTGGCCGTCGCCACGGGCACCATCCGGCGCAGGTAAAACGGCAGCGATGTCGGGAATGCCCCGACACCGACCACGTCGGCCGAGGCCCCTCCGATATTCTGGATGACGCGGGCCAGTGTTGCTGCCGAGCGATCCTCACCGACAGCCGCGAGCAGGCGCGACGACACGAGGGGCACAGTGATGACGACCAGCGCATACCCCATGATGCCGAGCGCCGGGCGCGGACGATCGGCGCGACCCGCCTGCCATACCAAGGCGGCAGAAATCAGCAGCGCAACTCCCAGCGCCAGTGCCGTGAGAGGAATCGCACCGCGCTCGGCCGGCGTGAGGCTGATCGGGGCAGGAAGCCAGAGCGTCAGTGATGCCAGCGCCAGGCCCACAGATGCCGCGATGGCGGCGTAGGTGCGTCGCCCCGCGGCGATGCCGCCGCCCAGCTCGCTCGCCTGTCGCGTAATCAGACGCGCGGCCGCGAGCGCAAACGCGGGCATCAGCGGCAGGACGTACTGCGGCAGCTTTGACTTGTTGAGCGTGAAAAAGAGCAGTGGACCGAGCACCCAGCACGCGAGCAGGATGGTGTCCTGCGCGTAGCGATTCACGCGCCGGCCCACCCACGCCCAGCGCAGGTTCTTCCAGCGCGCGAGCGCCGGTACGATCCACGGGAACCCGGCCACCGGTATGATGGGCAGATAGTACCAGAGCGGGGCGGTGCGGTGGAACCGCGTCGTCGTCACGCGCTCGAAAGTCTCACGCACAAATACGTAATGCGCGAAGTCGGGGACGCGATGCGACACGGCGAGAAACCATGGCAGCGCCACCATGGCGAAGACCACGATGCCGGCGACAGAGAAGAGTCGCCGCACGGGTCTGCCGGTCAGGAGCGAGTACGGGATCAGCGTGATCAGCGGCACGAGCAGCGCCACGGGACCCTTCGTGAGAGCTCCAACCCCCATCGCGGCCCAGGGCAGAATCGGCCGCTCTTCCCAGAACGCGATGATGGCGATCGTCGTGCAGCAGGCGAGCGCGCTGTCGAAGATCGTCGTCCGGGCGTACGCGACGACGAGCGGTGTCGTCGCGAGCGCGAGGCCCGCGAGCCAACCCGTATCTGATCCCCAACGGCGGCGTCCGAACCGCACGACGACCACGATGCTGACAATCGTGAACAGAAAGGCCGGCAGGCGCGCGGCGGTTTCTGTGGGTCCCAGAACCTCCATCACGCCGGCGGCGGCCGCGAAGTAGACGACCGGCTTGTCGAGATATGGCAGGCCCTCGAGATGTGGCAGCAGATAGTCGTTCGTCTGCGCCATCTCGCGCGCGACTTCGGCGTTGCGGCCCTCGTCCGGGTCGAACAGTGGGTAGCCGCCGAGGTCGAAGGCCATCGCCAACACGGCGGCGAGGAGCAGCAACGGCAGCCGCACGTGCGCGCTGAGGGGTGGGGGGGGTACTGCGTTAGGTCCCAGGTGCTTGTGGTGCCGGCGGAGATGGGGGTTGTGGTGGAGTCGGTGCTGGCATCGGCGGCATCTGGGAAACCGTGATGGGCACCGTCGCCTTGCGCTCGTCGTCGACCGTGATTTCGAAGCGATACTGTCCGGCGTGCGGGAACGGCACATCGAACACTAACACCGCGGCCGCTTCGATCTCCGTGATCCCCGCGGGAGGCTCGGCAAAATTCACCGTCCCTGAGCCTCCCAGGAGCTCCGAATCGTCGGCGTCCAGCAACTTGATCTGCACCTGATGCTCGCCGACTTCCGTGCGCTTTCCTTTTAGTCGGAGCACGAGGTGCAGCCGTGGGTGCATCGCCGGGAACTGCGGTACCCAGATGTGCTGAAAGATGCCGAGTACCGACATCTTGCCCGACTGATCGACCAGTGCGTAGTCGGCGACGACCGCGAAATCGAGATGCACCTATTGCTTCGACACGGGGACTGAGACTTTCGTCTTGTCCCACAAGATGGTCATGGTCGTGGCGGACGCATTGCCCGGCGCGGGCTCGAAGCCGATAAACAACTGCTCCACCGCGGCCGCCAGGGTCTCGACTCTTGCATCGACCCGCGCAAGATCCTGCTCCTCGTGATACTCGGTGCCCCACTGTCCTGTCTGCTGGTTGAAGATGACCTTCCAGCCAGTCTGCGACGGCAAGGTCCAGAGTGTGTACCTGCCGGCCGGCACCTTGGCGCCGCCGATCACGAGATCTACCGGCGTGTTGAACTGCGTGGCGGCATTCGCCCCCGTGCGCCACACGCTATTCCACGGCACGACGTCGCCAAAGATCACGCGACCGCGCTTCATCGGGCGGCCGTAGTCGACCCACAGGTCGGCGCCGGCGAGCGTGGTGCGGGAGGTGTCGCGCGGCGAGAGCAGGCCCAGCGGCCGGTTCGCGAACATCGGGCCCGCCTGCGCCATCGGAACCGACGCGACGCGTTGCACCTCGATCTGTACGGTGCTGCCCTTGCCGGTGAGCCAGGTAATGTGCCCCTGCCGATCCATCCGGAAAGTGAAGGGTCCGACTCCCGCAAACGGTCCGTCGTCGAACATGAACACCAGGGTGTCACTGGTCGCTCCGCCGCGCCGCTTGATGTAGCCGCCGCTCGGCGCGGTGGCCGACGGCAGCGCCGACAAGCGCACGCTGTCTTTGCCCGTGCCGCGCGCGTAGCGTCCCATCTGCTCCATCAACCCCACGACGTAGAACTGGAATGGAAACGTGCCCTTGGGAACGGCGACTTTCGCCGTCACAGTGCTGTCACCGCGGGGCGACGTCACGACCGCGCTGTCGCGCGTCAGGTCGATCGACGTCTTCGTCTCCCGCGGTCCCGGCTCACTGCCGATGTTGTGCGTGACGAGCTCGAAGCGGCGGATCGAGCCGTCGGGATTGAGATCGGCCGTGTAGATGCGATGCACGCTGCGGGGCAAGCGAATCACGTACTCCCCGCGCAGCTGCGTTGCCGTGCGCCTGTACTGCTCCAGCGAGAGCGTGTCCACGCCGAGGCGCACCACGAAGGCGCCCGAGTCCTGGACGGTCATGGTCATGGCCAGCAGCAGAGCGACCACAGGTCATCCCCTCCGTGACGAGTTACGAAACGCGAATCGACTTGATCTCGTCGCTGCCCCGAATGGCGTTCACGACATCCATTCCCTTCGTCACCTGTCCGAACACCGTGTGCACGCCGTCCAGGTGACGCTGCGGCGAGTGACAGATGAAGAACTGGCTGCCGCCGGTGTCCTTGCCGGCGTGTGCCATCGACAGCGTGCCCGCCACGTGCTTGTGCGTGTTGTTCTTTGTCTCACACTTGATCGTGTATCCCGGTCCACCCGTGCCGACCGGGCCTTTGCCGGTCTTGGAGTAGGGGTCACCGCCTTGAACCATGAAGTTGGGGATCACGCGATGAAACGTCGTGCCGTCGTAGAACTTGGAATTGGCGAGCTTCTCGAAATTGGCTACGGTGCCAGGCACTTCGTCCGCGAAAAGATCCAGCTCGATTGTGCCTCTCGCCGTGTCGATCACAGCTTTCTTGTTCGGCATCACTGTTCCCGTATTGAGGTTCTAGGAATGTAGTAGCTCTTTGAGCTTCTCGGTCGTCGCCACGGGGAGAGAACAGGTGGTGCCGACGCAGACCGTCGCAGCGGGCGTCGCGGCCGTCGACCGGATCACGGCCTTGCGCGGCCGGTACTCCTGCAACGCCGCGAGGTGCATGGCGCACGCGGGTCCCTCGCCGCGAGGCCCCGCCACTTCGATGCGGGTGACGGGATTCACCGCCCAATCGATGGCGCGCAGCACCGTCGCCCCATACAGCGACAGCTCGCGCGCGCTGCCGGCGAATGCCGCAACCTGCCGGTCGAGCCGCGCGCGCCACTCGGCCTGGTCGGTCAGCGCCCACAGGCGTGCCAGCACGAGCGCGGCAACCCCGTTCGGTGACGGCGTTGGTGCATCCTGAACCAGTTTGGCGCGCGCGGCGAGATACGCGGTGCCGTTCAGGTTGTTGGCGATGTCGAAGAAGCCGGCAGTCTGATCGGCGTGCGACGTGTCGCAGTAGTTCATGACGAGGATCGCCCGCTCGAGCCAGCGCGGCTCTCCAGTCGCCTCGTACGCATCGAGGAATCCTGCCGCCGCTTGTACGTTGTCATCGAGCATGCCGCGCGGCGCCTGCCGGCCCCCCCCGAGGACGTGGGACATGCCGCTCTTCCCATCCCAGGCCTCCGACCAGATCCGTTCGAGGACCTTCAATGCAAGGCTATTGCAATCTTCTCTATCCAATACGGCGCCGGCGTGGAGAAACGCGGCAGCCATCATTGCGTTCCAGTTCACGTAGGCCGTACGATCGACAAAGGGCGCCGGCCGGCGGTCGCGTGCCGCTTTCAGTTTCCGCAGCGCCCCGCGCAGCACGGACCATTCGTCGTCGCCCGCAGGATCCTGCTTCCACCACAACACGTTCTTCTTCGGGTTGTGGTGCATTTCGCCTGCTTCCTGGATGTCCAACACCCGCGAAACGACCGCGCCTTCCCTGGCAGTGAGTTCCGCTTCTGCTTCCTCCAGTGTCCACGTCCAGTAGTCGCCATCGTCGCCGAACGTGAGATCGGCGTCCTGCGACGTGGCGAACGCGCCGCTGTCCTTGTCCGCCATCACTTCGAGCACCCAGTCGACGATGCCGGTGGCGACTTCCTTGAATAGCGGTGTGCCGAGCGCCTGATACGCGGAGAGGTAGGCACGCAGGAGCTCGGAGTTGTCGTACGACATCTTCTCGAAATGCGGCACGATCCAACGTTCATCGACCGAATAGCGATGGAAACCGCCGCCGACGTGATCGCGAATGCCGCCACGTGCCATTCCCGTCAGCGTCTTCTCGACGATCTCGCGCGGCCACTGCAGGCCACCTTTGGCGTCGTGCATGCGCGCCAGCAGGAACTCGAGCGCCGCGGGATGGGGAAACTTGGGCGCGGTACCGAACCCGCCGTAGCGGACGTCGAACAACCGCGCCATTTGATCCGCCGCCGCGGCTACCAGCTCGGCGCTCACCGCGCCCGGCTTCGCTTCGTCGAGCGACTGGTTGACGTGCTCGCGGATGGCGCGCGCGTTGGTCGCGATGCGATCGCGCTCTTCGCGAAACGCGCGCGCGATCTCCATCAGCACGCGGCGAAATCCAGGCCGGCCCCAGGGATTCTCGTCGGGCGGGAAGTACGTCCCGCCGAAGAAGACCTCGCCGTCGGGCGTGAGGAACGCCGTGAGCGGCCAGCCGCCCTGGCCGCTCAGCGCCTGCACCGCGCGCTGGTAGCGCGTGTCCACGTCGGGCCGTTCGTCGCGGTCGACCTTGATGCACACGAAGTCCCGATTGAGGATCTCGGCGATACTCGCGTCCTCATAGGACTCGCCATCCATGACGTGACACCAGTGGCACCACACCGCGCCGATGTCCAACAGGATCGGCTTCTGCTCGGCGCGCGCTCGCGAGAACGCGTCGTCGCTCCAGGGCAGCCAGTGGACCGGCTGATGGGCGGCAGACTTGAGATAGGCGGAGGCTTCTGATGCGAGGAGGTTGGCGGCGCCCATTCAGGATTCGAGATAGCGCACCGCGGTGCGGCTCAGCAGCTCGGCGCCGATGACCAACGACTCCTCGTCGATGTCGAATGTCGGACTGTGATGCGGCGACGCCCTCCCGTTGACCGGGCCCGATCCCACGAATGCAAAGCAGCCCGGCACCCGTTCGAGGAAGTACGCCATGTCTTCACCACCCATGGTGCGCACGCCTTGACGCACATTGGCCGAGCCGACCAGGTCGGCTGCGACGTCGCGCATGAGGGCCGTGAGTCGCTCATCGTTGATCAGCGGGGCACTGAGGCGGTGGTAGTGCACCTCCACCTGCGCGCCGAATGCCGCCGCAATGCCTTGCGCCGTTTCCTCGATCAGCCTGGGCGCGGCGTTGAAGAACGCCCCACCAAAGGTGCGCACCGTACCCCGCAGATCGGCGCGAGCCGGAATCACGTTGAAGGCGCGCCCCGCGTGGACTTCGGTAACGGACACGACGGCGTGCTCCAGGGGATCGCGCCGGCGCGATACCAGGCCCTGTAACGCGCTGATGAGCTGAGCGGCGACGAGCACGGAATCGACGGCTTGATGCGGAGCGGCGGCGTGCCCCCCGCGACCATGAATGACGATTTCGAATTGATCCACCGACGCCATGATCGTCCCCGATGTCACCCCGATGGTCCCGACGGGCAAGTCATTCCACAGATGCATGCCGAAGGCTGCGTCGACTCTGGGTGCGTCCAGCACGCCGTCTGCGATCATCGCCTGCGCCCCATTCGAGGCCTCTTCCGCCGGCTGGAACGCAAACTTCACGCTGCCGTCCAGCGAGACGGGGGCGAGCCGGCGCGCGACCTCGAGACCGATCGCGACGTGCCCGTCATGTCCGCACGCGTGCATCTTGCCGGAATGACGCGAGCGGTAGGGTACGTCGTTGGCTTCCTCGACGGGTAGCGCGTCCATGTCTGCGCGCAGGAGCACGCAGCGACCGTCGCGCCCTTCATGCTTCTTCAAGGCCACCACGCCCGTCTTGCCGATGCCGGGGGTGACCGTGTAGTCGAATCCCCGCAACCGATCCGCGATCAATGTGGCGGTGCGCATTTCCTCGAAGCCGAGCTCGGGGTGCTGATGGATGTCGCGGCGCGTGGCTATCAGGCCGGGGCGATCGACCGGTGGCAGCTTGAGTGTCATACCGTCGAGCTTGGGCAGAGCTGGTTCAGCACGCAGTCCGCGCAACGCGGCCGCCGCGCGATACATACTCTGCGGCCATGCTGAATCAGCGTGTGTGAGAACCAGGTCCAGTCGTCCCGCGGCACGATCGCCATCAAGTCCTGCTCGATCTTCACGGGGTCATCCTGCCGGGTCAGCTTGAGAAGCCGGGCGAGACGATGGACGTGGGTATCTACCACGACGCCCTCGTTCTTGTGAAACCACGTGCCGAGAATGACGTTGGCGGTCTTTCGTCCCACGCCCGGTAACGCGGTCAGCTCCGCCATGGTCTGTGGGACCTCGCCGCCGTGCCGCTCGACCAGCGCTTGCGCCATCCCGATGATCGATTTGGTCTTGTTGCGGAAAAACCCGGTGGACTGGATCTCCTTCTCGAGCACACGCGGATCGGCGGCCGCGTAGTCGGCTGCGGTGCGGTACTTCGCGAACAGGTGCGGTGTCACCATGTTCACGCGGACGTCGGTGCACTGCGCCGACAGGATGGTGGCAACGAGCAGCTCAAGGGCGCTGCTGTGGTGCAATGCGCAGGTTGCGTCGGGGTATTCCTTCTTCAAACGCGCGACGATCTTGCGTGCCAGCGCCTTCCGCTCTGCCGCGGCGACTTTCGGACTCATAGGATTGCGCGGAATCTACTCGACCGGTACGACGTGCTCCAATGCGCCGCGCTGGCGAGGCGCGTCGTCCTGGCCTTGCGGTAGCTGCGCGAGAATGCGGCAGGTGAGCAGCAACAATTCCCCCGCATTGGCCACGGAATAGAGTCCGGCCGCGGAACCGCCCGCCAGCATCGGACCGAATGGCGCGGCACCATCTTCACGCGCGGCGGCCACTTCGATCTCGCCACGGTTTGCGTCCTCGGCGTCGGCTCGGCCGTCGAGCCCGACCGCGCTGAAGCCAGGGCGATCGGGGCGCATCCCGAAGATGGCGAGTACCGCGATCCTGCCCGGCGTCGTCGTTTCGCTCACGAACATGCCGTCGAGCGGCTCCGGCGGTGCGTCGGCAGTCGGAGATCCCCAGACCCGAAGCTCCGGCAGCTGCAGGTACAGCGCGGCGCGCGGTGGGTGCGATGTGATGCGCCGGTCGGAGATCGCGCGGTTCAGCGTCTGCTCCCCCACGTTATACACCCACCCCTCGCCGGCCCAATGCAGATAGGCGTGATGGAGCAGCAGCAGGTGCGCCTCGAGCGCCTCGGCGCCGGCCGAATCCGGTACGATGTCCCGGAGCAGCCGCGCGACCGGCTCGAGCAGCACGAATTGGTCGCGGTCCGCCGGCGCCGATCCCGCCTGCCGCAACGCGTCGCCGATGGCTGGGAACCGCTCAGTCGCGATTTCGCCGAAGACCAGGCCGAACGGTGTGGATCTCATTGACCGGGCAGGAACTCGTCCATGGCGCGGACGAAGTCGTCCGTTGCCTCGACGTGCGGACAGTGACCAACCGGCAGCTCGACGAACGTCGCCCGGAGCAACGCGGCGAGCTCACGAGAGCCTTCGATCGGGATCGGGTCGAAGGAGCCGTGCACAATACGGGAAGCGGGAAGGTGGGCGCCCGAGAGCGCTTTCAGCTGGGGACGCAGATCGTATTCGCCCAGACTAGCCCACACCGCCTGTTGCGTGCGCGCAGTGACACGGAATGAGGTCAGGTTCTTCGCATCGCGAAAGTCGCGGAAATATCCGGCGACCGACAGCTCGAACGCTCTGCGCTGATACGCGGCCGGATCCCGTTCGCGCAGCCCGCTGGCACGCAGGGCCTCACGCTCGCGCTGGATTTCCGGCAACGCCATGCGCCGGGCGAACTCCACGTCGAACTGACGCCGATACTCAGCCGTGGCGGAGGCGGGGGAAACCAGGGCCATGCGTTCGACTCGTTCCGGATGTTCCAGGAGGTACAGGATGGCGAGCAGCCCTCCCCAGGAGTAGCCGCAGAGCGTGATCTGCTCGAGGCCGAGCGTCTCGCGAATCCCGTCGAGGTCCGCGACATGCTCGCGCCAACCGACCTGAGTATCGCGCGAGACGGGTGATTGCCCACCGCCACGCTGATCGTAGTAGAACAGCTCGCGGCGTTTTGCCAGCAGGTCGTATTGGGGAAGCAGGTAGTCATGGTGCGCGCCGGGACCACCGTGCAGGACAACGACCAGCGGCCCCGTCCCGACGCGGCGGGTGAACAGTCGAACCCCGTTGAGTTCGATGAACATGGGCAGAGACCGAGGGACGGAGTGACTAAGGCCTAGAGAAGCACCGCCAACGCGTCCGCGACTTCCTTTATATCCGCGTGCTCGCGTTCGCCGAATCCGTTCGGCACATCTGAATCGATGTCGATTTGTCCGAGAATGTGATCGCCGCGCCGGATCAGCACGACCAGCTCCGACTTGGTGAACACATTGCAAGCGAGATAATTCCCGATCGCGGTGACGTCGGCGACGTTTTGATCACGCTGTTCGGCGACCGCGGTGCCGCATACACCCTTGCCGACGGGAATCCGCGTATGGTCGGTGTCGCGCCCGGCGTGCGCTTCCAGCACGAGCTCGTTGTCGTCGAGCATGTACGCATAGACCGACGTATATGGTGCCCCCCACGCGCGGATGCGCTCGCACGCCATCTGCAGCAGCGCCTGCCGGCTCTCGTCGTGCAACTGCGCGGCGCGCAAGGCGCGCACCACCTTGGTGGCTTCGGACGCGGAGCTCGTGGTCATGTGCCGCGCTTGCCCAACACCGTTGTCGCACGGCGCTCCACGCCGTCACGGCGGCTCACGATGACGACAGTGTCCCCCGGCTGGTGGCTCCGGAGCGCGTCGGTCATGTCGTACAAATTTGCGATGTGCTTTCCGCCGATCGCCGTGATCACATCGCCACCCGAGAGACCGGCCTGTTCCGCCGGGCTACCCACACGCACCCCGGTGATGCGAACCCCATCCGAGACGTTCCCACCGCTCATGTCGGGGATCGTGCCGAGGTAGGCGCCATAGCCTGATCCACCGGTGCTCGCCTGCGGCCGCGGCGCGTCGATGAACGTCAACTGAGCGGGGCGATTTGCCAGCACCCAGGCGAGATCCGCCACGAACTGCGCGACCTGGGCGAGTCCCTCGACGTTGAGCTTTTGCCAGTCGTCGGTCGACCGGTGGTAGTCCTCGTGCAGATCCGTGAAGAAGTGCAGCACGGGATGTCGCGCCGCGAAGAAGACGGCGTGATCGCTGGGTCCCCATCCATCTCCTGACGCCCGCAGATCGAAGCGCGGCGGGGTGTTGAGCGAATCGAGTAATGCCGGGAATTCGCGCGCCGTCGCCGCGCCGAGCGCGATCAGCCGTGCGTTCCGAAGGCGGCCGACCATGTCCATGTTGAGCATGGCGTACAGGGAGTCGATCGGTTGCGGCACAGCATGTTGCACGAAGTAGCTCGATCCCAGTGTCCCGAGTTCTTCACCGCTGAATGCGACCAGCACGATCGTCCGGGCAGGTGCCGGCTTGCGTGCGCCGAGTATGCGGCCGATCTCGAGCAACGCCGAGGTGCCGGATGCATTGTCGTCTGCGCCGTTATGCACCCGCCCCGTGGAATCGGGGTCGAGCGCTCCGAACCCGCCCATACCGAGGTGATCGTAGTGCGCGCCCACGACGATGAATTCGCCGCGCCGCTTGGGGGAGCCGCCGGGGATCACGGCGACCACATTCCGCGTCGCGGTGCCCGCGAGGTTCGTGTGTAACACCGCTGGAGCGTCAGCCGGGATCGTGAAATCCTGAAAGGATGTCTGTAGCCCGGCTCGTCCGAACCCTTCCTTTATGTAGGCGCCCGAACGCTGCAGTCCCGCCGTACCGACGCCGCGCCCTTCTTGCTTGTCGTCAGCCAGGAAACGAACGTCTACCAGGACGCGGCGCGCCGCGAGCGATAAGGTGTCCTGCCGACATGTTATGAGGGACGATACGAGAAGGAAGGCGATCATGGGCCGTACTCTAGCTGCGACGGCGGGTCATCGGAAGCGTTATTAGATTGGGCACCCCCATGACAGCCCCGCAGGAGTTCGCCGCCCTGTTTGCGCGCACGCTGGATCTGTTTCGCGATCCCAACGCGAAACAGGAGCAAAAGGCCCAGTTTCGGGCATTGGTGACACTGCTCAAGACCGAAGGGGCTGTCGTCACGGCGCAAAATGGCCGGCTGGTGATCAACGGTGAAACCCTCGATGAATCCGATTCCTACGATTCGCTGGTCCAGCGTCTGGAGTTCCACGCAGTCAAGGAGATCACGATTCCCACTGATCCGCCGCTCGCCGAGACATTCGAACTGTTGCGCGGGCTCGCGGACCAGCCTGGCGACGACAGTCTTGCGAGCCGTTTACAGACGACGGGAGCCAAGCGGATCACGGTCGTCATGCAGCCGGTCGTGGTCGAGGCTCCCCCCCCCCCTCCTCCGCCCACTCCGCCGTCGACGCCCCAACCGGTCACGCCCAGCCCGGCCAAGAGCGATGCGGGCTCCGGGGACGCGGGGGTGCCGCAGATCGTGCGCGAATCGATTGCCGCGACGTCGGGTTTCTCACCGTCCACCGCCGCCACCCAGCCGGCCGCCAATCTGATCGCACAGCTGCAAGCCAGGCCGGTGGGCCCCCACGTGGGTGACCTGCTCGCGGTGCTCGGACGGCAGCTCGAGACGGCGATGAAAAACAAGCGCGTCACGCAGGTGCTCAGCATCATGGTGGGGATCGTGCGCGCCGAGGAGCAGGTGAGCGATGCGACGCAGCGGCGCCAGTACTCGATTGCGCTCAAGCGCATGTACAGCAAGGGCCTGCTCGAGGCGATCGCCGAAATCGCCGACCATCCCGCCGACCGCGAGGCCGCTCTGCTGGTGTTGCGCAGGGCAGGGGAGGACGGCGTGGAAGTGCTGCTCGATCTGCTCGTCACGGCCCCGACCATCGAGGAGCGGCGCGGCATTTTCATGGCGCTCACCGGTATGAAGGAAGGGACCGATCAGCTGGTTCATATGCTGGGGCACCGCCAATGGTTTGTGGTGCGCAACATCGCGGAGTTGGCGGGTGAGTTGGGGCTCGAGGAGGCAGTTCCGGCATTGGGGGAGCAGCTGAATCACACCGATGAACGCGTGCGCAAAGCGGTCGCGTCGGCGCTCGCCAAGATCGGTTCGGCGGCGGCCGCCGAGCCGCTGCGCCGGGCGCTGCGGGACAAGTCGCCCGAGGTGCGTACGCAGGCGGCCCTCGGCGTCGGCGGCCGCAAGGCGAGCCCCCTGGCGATGGCGCTGGTCGTCGCGATGGAGGAAGAGGAGGACGAGGCGGTGGAGCGTGAGCTGATGCTGGCCCTGGGACGCATCGCGAGTTCCGCGGCGGTACAGGCGCTGATCAAGTTCGCGCAACCGGGAGGTCGCTTGTTCGGCCGCCAACCGACGACTCGCCGCACGACGGCGGTCGAAGCACTGCGCATTGCGGCGACACCGGCGGCGGTCGGGACGCTCGAGGGACTCACCGATGACGGCGATAAGGAAGTCAGAAGAGCCGCACAATCGGCACTCGCTGACCTGAAGCGGAAATAGGGCAGATTCTCCTGCCGTTTCGTCTCTTGCAGATCGCCTCAAAATCCGCATAAAGCAACGTCAATAAATCTTACGGCAGCACAGTCGATTTTTGGAGCATAGCTGCTGTCTAAGTGATTACAGCGCCATGCATTGAGACAATAAACCGTGAATGGGTGCACTTCTTGCCCCTGGGGGTGTCGCTATTCGTGTGATCCGACACTTGGTCAGGAGAGGCTATGAAATGTCTTCGTGTAACGCTCATCGCGGTTGCCCTGCTGGCGCTGCCCTTTGTGGCTGGCGCCGCGCAGACCCGCACACAGACGCGGACGCAGGCCCGATCGGGCGGCGTCCGTCCCGCGGACGCTGCGAGCGACTGCAAGGACCAACAGGCCGCGTCGTTGGCCCGCGCGCAAGCGGAGGGTCGCGACGCTCCGTATGGTCTCGACAAGAAGTGTGACGCCCCGGTGCCGCCGCCGCCGCCGGTTCCGGCGCCGCCTCCAGTGCCGGCGCCGCCTCCAGTGCCGGCGCCGCCGCCACCGCCACCGCCGCCACCGCCTCCGGTGCCGCCGCCACCGCCCGCATCGATCAATCGGGCGATCGGCCTGGTGTGGGAGGACATCGACGGGAACGGCCTGCGCGATCCGTTCTCGGGCGAGATGGGGCTAGCCGGCTGGACCGTGCAGCTGTTCGACGCCAACGGTCAGCTGCTAGGCTCGCAGGTTAGCGACGCGAGCGGCAACTTCGCCTTCGAGGCACTGGGGATCGGGACGTTCAGCGTGTGCATCGTGAATCCGGGCGGTTACACCCAGACTGTCCCGACGGCTGGGACGGCTTGTGGTGGTCTTGGTTACGCCTTCGGGTTCGTCAACAACATCGGAACGTGGGCGATCAATGACTTCGCTGAGATGGCCAATCCATAAGGCCGAAGTCGACTCCTGACCGAGTCTGAAGGCTCCGGGGCAGATCGCCCGGAGCCTTCTTATTTCAGCGGGGAATGAAATCGATGCCGGGCTCGAGCCTGCGGGCGAACGCGGCCAGGAGGTCGGCGGCGCGATCGAGATCCTGGACCGCAACCATTTCGTTGGGGCTGTGCATGTAGCGGTTGGGCACGCTCACGAGGCCGGTCGGGATGCCGCGCATGGCGTTGTAGATGGCGTCCGCGTCGGTGCCGGTGTCGCGCGGCGCTGCCTGCACCGTGTACGCGATCTTCGCCTGTTCCGCGCACTCGACCAGCAGGTCAAACACCACCGGGCTCACCGACGATCCTCGACTCAGCACCACGCCGCCGCCGAGCTTGTGGTCGCCGGCGTGCTTCTTGTCGGCGCCCGGGTAATCCGTAGCGTGAGTGACATCGACGACGAGCGCGACGTCCGGCTCGATGCCGATCGCACTGGTGCGCGCGCCGCTGCCGGTCCACGCGATCTCCTCCCGCGTCGACGCAACCGCAAAGACCGCAGCATGCTTCGGCCGCTGCGAAGCCAGGCGGCGCAATGCCTCGGCGGCGACATATGCCCCGATGCGGTTATCGAGGCTGCGCGACACGATCCGCTCGTTCGGATACTCCTCCACCCGACTGTCGATGACGCCGGCGTCACCGACGCGGACCCGAGCGAGCGACTCGTTGCGATTCGCCGCACCGATGTCGATCCACAGGTCGATCACCTTGGTCACCCGGTCGAGATCTTCCTTCTTCAGCTGGTGGATTGCCTTTTTGCCGACCACCCCGTGGACCGGGCCCTCGCGCGTGAGCAGCAGCACGCGCTGGCCGACGAGGACCTGCGAATCCCAGCCGCCGATGCCGGCGAAGTAGAGGTAACCGTCATCATCGATGTGGGTGATCTGGATGCCGATCTCGTCGATGTGCCCCGCAAACATCAGGCGAGGTTTGCCCTTCGGATTCAACGCGGCAACCGAATTGCCATGGACGTCGGCCCGGACGTCGTCGGCGAAGCTCTTCACTTCGTCGCGCCACAGCCGGGCGGGAGCCAGCTCGAACCCCGAGGGCCCCGGCGTATCGAGCAGTTTCTTCAGAAATCCGAGCGTCGCTATCGTCATGGTGTCGCTATTGTGTCGTTATAGTGTTATTGGCGTCGCAAGCCGGTCCGATACAGCAGCGCGCCCAGGATCGCGAACATGACGAGTCCCACGACCGCCGAGGTCGCGAACTCGCCCAGCGTGTGATACAGCCCGACCTTCTCGGCTAGCCACTCGGCCGACATGCCCCGCGCGCTCCCCCAACCGGCAAGGGCCGCCACCGCGATGCCGCAGATGGCGCCGCCCGCGATCAAGCCGCTCGCGAACAGGACACCGGGACCCGATTCGATTTCGGCGAGCGAACGGTTGTCTGAGCGCACCTTGCGCTCGACCAGCCAGCGCACGAGTCCCCCGGCGAACATGCCCGCCGACGTGGTTATTGGTAGATACACGCCCACCGCCACGGGTAGCGATTGCACACCCATGAGCTCGATCGCAATCGTTAAGAAGACACCGATCAGCACGAGTGTCCACGGCAGCTTGTGCGTCAGGATGCCATCGGTGATCAACGCCATCAGCGTCGCCTTGGGTGAGTCGAGCCGTCTGAGCTCGTGACCCCTGTACTCATGCATGCGGCCGCCGATGCCCGGGTCGACGACATAACGAATCTCGCGCGATGCCCGATCGATGAGGTACTTCCCCGGCGGCACGCCCTGCGTCTCCACGTAGACGCGGATGACCTGATAGCTGTTGTTGTCGATCGAATCTGTCCCGCCGATACCGAAGTGCGACATCGTCTCCGTATGAACGACGACATTGCCGTCCGGGCTGGTGCCGCTTGCCGGCGCCACGAACCCGGGCCGGCTTTCGGGGACCTCGTAGCGGTAGGCGCTATTGAGGAACGTCAGGGTCCACCCCACGGCGAGCGCGGATCCGATCGCTCCGATCAGGATCGCGATCTGCTGCCGTTTTGGGGTCGCGCCCACGAGGAATCCCGTCTTCAAGTCTTGCGAGGTGTTCCCGCCGTTGGCGACGGCCACGGCAATCACGCAGGCGATGGAGATCGCGCGTACCCGGTCGTCGATCTGATTCCAGCCGAGCAGCAGAAAGATGAGCGAGATCGCGATGAGCGACGCGATGGTCATGCCGGAGATCGGGTTGGCCGAGCTGCCGATCTGGCCGCAGATGCGCGAGGAAACGGTGGTAAAGAAGAAGCCGAAAATAATGATCAGCACGCCGCCCAGCAGGTTTACGCCGATCTGCGGCAGAAACGCGAGCACGATCGCGAGGCCAATGGAGCCGAATACGGTGATGCTGATGGGCAGATCGTCGTCGGTGCGCAGCTTCGCGGCGACGGCCTGGCCCAGGCGGCTCGAGCGCATGTCGGCGAAGCCCGCCCTGAACGCGCTGATGATGGTCGGGAGCGAGCGCACGAGGGCGATGATGCCGGCGCTCGCCACGGCGCCGGCGCCGATGTAAAACACGAACGCCGCGCGAATCTCGCCGGCGCTCATGTCTCGAATCAGCTTGGTGGTGCCGAACATCGGCTCCGTCATCGCGCTGCCGAACAGCTTGATGGCGGGCATCAGCACGACGTAGGCGAGACAGCCACCGGCGAACAGATAGCCCGCAATCTGTGGCCCGATGATGTAGCCGACGCCCAGCAGCTCCGGGCTGACCTCCACGCGCACGTCGGC
Source organism: Gemmatimonadota bacterium (assembly GCA_003221895.1). Lineage (GTDB taxonomy): Bacteria > Gemmatimonadota > Gemmatimonadetes > Gemmatimonadales > GWC2-71-9 > 20CM-2-65-7. The sequence goes on from QHUJ01000138.1 coordinate 34,704, forward strand.
GTTCTGATAGCCGCGCAGCACCTTGCCGGGCAACTCCTGCCATAGCCTGAGTCCGGTCATCAGGAACTTGTAGACGAAGGCGATGCCGAACGCCTGAAACACCGTCTTGGCATGGATGCCGCCGCGCTCCCCCGCGATCAGCACCTCCGCGCACGCCGTGCCCTCCGGATACGGCAGATTGCCGTGTTCCTTCACGATCAGTGCGCGCCGCAGCGGGATCATCATGAGCACGCCCATCAACCCGCCCGCGATCGCCAGGATGGTCACGCGCGAGATGTCGAGATCGTAGCCCATCAGCAGAATCGCGGGGATCGTGAATACGACCCCCGCCGAAACCGAGTCCGCCGCCGAGCCGGTCGTCTGGACGATGTTGTTCTCGAGAATCGTGGAGCGGCCGAGCCAGCGGAAAATCGTGATCGACAAGACGGCGATGGGAATCGACGCACTGACGGTGAGTCCGATCTTCAGCG
>QHUJ01000217.1 GCA_003221895.1 Gemmatimonadota bacterium
ACGGCGACGAAGGACGGGCGCAAGCGCTCGCAACGCTTCATTCACAGCATCCGAATCCGGGAACACGTCCAGCAATTCAGGATCGAGGACGATGATGTTCGTCCCCTCTCGATAGCGAGCTGCGGTGACACCGCGGACACCCTTCGAAAAATCGTACTCCGGGCGCATGGTGTCCCTATCGGCTTCTTTAACCGTTTTACTCTTGGCCTTCTTCATAGTCGTGGCGCTCGCGTCTGGTAACGAGTCTTGCAGTGATGATTCTGGTTCGCGGCGGGCGTTCGACAAAGGAGACAACTACGAGACGACCGCGCGTTGAAAGTCCCATCACAAGATAACGTTCTTCTTTAGTTGAGTGGTCGGGGTCAGGGACGAGGATCGATAATCGATCGCTAAATGCCGTAACTGCTTCGTCGAACGACACTCCGTGCTTGCGGAGATTCGCCGCAGCCTTCTCCGCGTCCCATTCGAATTGATAAGGCACGGAGGCAATCTAAGAACCCAGCGGCGAATGCGCCTAACGAATCGCGCTTAAGCTGCGGCGCGCTGAAGAAAGATTCATTCCTTAATCTACGCGAGCCGACAGCTTCAAGCGCTTGTTAGGCCGCAGCGGATCATTCCGGTCGTGGCCCCCAAGCGCACGCGGCACCGGAGCAGTCAAGCGCCACGAAGAGCTCTGATCGAATAAGCCAGCGACCATTCTGTTTGACCCATTGAGCTGAATAGCGTCCCGCAAGGAGAGCTGGACCAGACTGACCAGACCTGTGACCCGTCCAGGAGCCTGTCTCCCATGCGAGAGGCCAATGCGAATTGACCTGCACGTTGTCAGGTTCTCGCCGATACACCATCACGGAGTCCAAAGCGAAGGCTCGCCGATAAGCGTCCCGGCCGCGCAGTGTGAACCCCAGCCCCGCGGTGACTTGCACATCATCAACCCAGAATGACGCAACACGATCTAGATCGCGCGCAGCGATCGCCTCGTTTTGTTGAGCGCGCGCTGCGCGGACGTCCGCTGCATCATCGGTCGCCGAAGTATTCGAGGTACCCGCGCTGGCCAGGACACCGAGGGCGGCAACGCTAAGGAGCTGTGATCGCACAGGGAGGTACCTCGACGTGGGAAACGGTGCGGCCTAACGAATCGCGCTTAAGCTGCGGCGCCAAGCTTTGAGGTTCACAAACGGAATTCTATAACACCATATGCCGGGACGTAAACCGCGGCCGGTGACCACGGGCGCCGCCAGCTTGAAGCGCTGGTTAGACTGCCGCTCACGAAACCGGACGAACATGCCGGCTCACCCAATCCGCAAACCCGGGGCGATCGAGCTGACTACCGGCCACAGCAAGAATCGTCCGTTCGGCCTCATCCACCGACGCGTGCAACTCCCCTCCGTTCAGCATGAGCATCGCATCGAGAGCCGCGTGGCCTACCCGCTTATTCCCGTCAACGAACGGATGGTTCTGGATCAGTGAGAAACCGAGCGCCGCGGCTTTATCACTGAGGGTCGGGTACAGATCGTGCGCGTCGAATGTTGCTGCCGGCTGTGCTAATGCTGACTCTAGCGCCCCCAGATCACGAAGGCCGCCTGCCCCACCTGTCTGCTCGATGATACGACGGTGCAGCTCGAGGACCTCAGCCAGAGAGAGATAACGCACTCAGGCGAGGCGCCGATACAACTCTCGGTTCTTTTCAAGAACTCGCTTGGCGACGGCTTCGAAATCCTGAGCCGGCTGAGCCACCAAGTCCCGGACAGCGGCGGCGGCGAGATCGTTCAGCGGCACGTTGAGGCGCTTGGCAACCTCGGCGAGACGGCGCTCGGCCTCGGGTGGGAGGTTTAGAGAAATGGCCATAGGTGAAAGGTAATGCGTTGGAAGCGCGAAACCACGTGCGGCAGTCTAACGAAACGCGCTTAAGCTGCGGCGCCAAACTCGAAGCTTCATAAACGCAATTCTACTACACCGTGCTTCAGAACGTCCACCGGATTTGTTGCGGACGGGCGCCGCCAGCTTCAAGCGCTGGTTAGGCTGCGCACCACAAGTCATAGCTCGGATCCGTCCCTGCCAGGAGCACCGGGGGCACTCACCGTCCCTGCCCTGGCACCGGAATTGTGATGCCGAATGGACCGATGCTCCGACCTCTCCAAACCCGCCGCGCCCCGCGCGCAACGGGACTTCACTGGGTCGCGCCTTCGGATCGAACCGAACCGCCCGACGGATGCCGGCAGCGACATCGAAACCGACCAGGTTGGTTTTCACAAAAAGAATTGCTTTGTCGTGGGATGCGCAGCCTAACGAATCGCGCTTAAGCTGCGGCGCGCTGAAGAAGAATTCATTCCCTAATCTACGCGCGCCGCCAGCTTCAAGCGCTTGTTAGGCGCCAACCTTCGCTGGGTCCACCTCATGGGCCTTTCTGTGGAACCACGATGCG
>QHUJ01000220.1 GCA_003221895.1 Gemmatimonadota bacterium
GTCCACGGTCGCGCCGCTCGGCGTGTTGGGACAGGCATCGATGCCGTTCAATACGGCGTCGCCGTCGGCATCGCTCGGACAGCCGCGGCCATCCACGGTGGCGCCAAGCGGCGTGTCGGGGCAGGCGTCTTTCTTGTCGGACACCCCGTCGCGGTCGGCGTCAGCCGACGGCGTGCCGCCCGACTGGAAGAACGAGAATCCCGCCGAGCCGACGAAGTGAGTTGCCTTCTCAGTGAAGGTGCTGTTCGACTGCGGCGTGTAGATCACGCGGGCGTCCAAACGCAGCGCGACCCGCGGGCTCACGTACAGCTTTGTGCCCACGCCGCCGTGCACGCCGCCGTCGGTGAACCGGTATGGATCGGTGCCGCCGAAATCGAGGCGTGAGTAGCCACCGATCAGATAGAACGTCGCCCGGCTCGCGTTCAGCGGGCTCACGATCAGGCTGCCCGCGCCGATCATCGGCTCGAGGGTGCTGGAGGAAATGTCCTGTGGCGATTGGAAGAGCGCCTCGACCTCGAGGCTGATCAACGGCGACAGGGCATAGGAGAAGCGCGCCCCGCCGCCAGGCTTGTTTGTGAGCCCGAAGGTCTGATCGTATTTCGTGTACGCCCCGAACAGACCCACCTCATAACGGCGACTGAACTGTGCCGCGAGGCGCGTGCTTCCGCTCAGCGCGAGTATCGTCAGTGCTGCCGCAAGTTTCCTCACGAGACCACTTCCTCCCTCTCCTGCCGCGTCCTCAGTTCGTCTGCCGCAGCTCGACGCGCCGGTTCAGCGCGCGCCCCGCGGCGGTGGTGTTCGGCGCGACGGGCTGTGTTGGACCATAGCCGCGCGCGACCATGCGCTCGGGTGCCACGCCCTTGCTCGCCAGATACGCGCGCACCGCCTCCGCGCGTGACTGCGAGAGGCGGGTGTTGGTCGTGGCCGCTCCCGTCGCATCGGTATGGCCCGCGATTTCGATATTGATGCCGGGGTTGGCGATCAATGAAGCCGCCACGATATCGAGAATCGTGTACGAATCGGGATGCAGCGCCGAGCGGCCCGTCTCGAACGTCACGCCGCGCAGGACGACCGGTGTCTTCGCTTCCGTAAAGAGGATTGGACACCCGGCGGCGTCGACACGCATGGCCGCGGCGGTCCCGGGGCATTTGTCCTTCGTGTCGTCGATGCCGTCCCCGTCGCCATCGGACGCCCGCTGGCAACCCGCCGTGTCGACTTCCACGCCGACCGGCGTGTTGGGGCACTTATCGATGCCGTTAGGCACACCGTCGTGATCGCCGTCCGTCGGACAGCCCGTCGTGTCCACCATGGCACCCGCCGGCGTGTTGGGACACTGGTCCGGGCCGTCGGGGACGCCATCGGCGTCCGAGTCCGTCGGACAGCCCTGAGCGTCGACGCGCGCGGCGGTCATTGTGCCCGGGCACTTGTCGATGCCGTCGTAGACGCCGTCGGCATCCGCATCCTTCGGACAGCCGCGCGCCTCCACCTCGGCGCCTGCAACGGTGTTCGGGCACGTGTCGATGCCGTCGTAGACCTTGTCGCGATCGGAATCGGTGGGGCAGCCGCGCGCGTCCACGACCGCGCCGCTGGGCGTTCCGGGGCAGCCATCCTTTTTGTCGGTGATGCCGTCGTGGTCGACGTCGTGGAAGGCGCTCGGGCCGGTGAAGATCGAGAGGCCGGCCGAACCCACGATATGACCGGCCCAGGTCCCATTGGGGTAGCCGGTGTTGGGCGAGTAAATGGCGCGCGCCTCGAGGCGAACGGCGACGCGTTCGCCGACAAACATCCGGTCGCCGATCCCGCCATGAATGCCGTTGTCCGTGAAGGTATAGCTCGGATTATCGGAGAACCGCAGGCGCGTGTAGCCGCCGAGGATATAGAAGAGGTTGTTGTCGCTTCCCAGATTCACTATCAGGCTGGCGCTTCCGAGCGCGAGCGGGGCAGTCGCGCCCCCTGACGTCGGCGACGGCTGTTGGTAGCTGACATCGAGCTCGGTGCCGATGGCCGGACTGAAGAAATATCCGAGCCGGCCTCCTCCGCCGATTTGGTTGTCGAGCTCAAAGGCGCGGTCGTAGCGCGTGAATGACCCGAACGCGCTGAATTCGAACTGATGGGTGCGCTGCGCGACGCACAGGACAGGAACGGCAGTGAGACACAGCAGGAGCGGAACGATACGCGGGCGCATCTCTCCCCCCGGTTGGCGGCAGTCCACTTTAATAATCAGCCTGTCAGTAGGAAACCCCTAAGTCGTGAAGGATTCCGCCTGGGGAGGAGCGCCGCTGTATCCTAGATCACATGGCTAGGGGTGGCCGTTTCCGCCGCGAATGAACCGCAGGGCCTGGGAGAGCTGTTCGGCCAGATTCGACAGTTCGTGCGCGCCTTGGGCGAGGTCTTGAATCGCGCGCAACTGTTCTGCCGCGGCGGCCGCCACCGATTCTGCTTCCTGACTCGACTTCTGCGCTCCGGCGCGCGCCTCGCCGAGTGAGTGCGTCATCCGCAGCGCCAATTCGGCGCTCTGGCGGC
>QHUJ01000223.1 GCA_003221895.1 Gemmatimonadota bacterium
TGCGATCTCGATGTCGAGCCGAAGAATCCCATCGTGCAGACGCGCTCGTTCGGCGCCGATCCCGCGGGTGTCGGCCGGCATGCCGCGGCGTGGATCAAGGGGTGCCAGGAGCATTTCGTGATGGCGTGCGCCAAGCACTTTCCGGGGCATGGGCGCACGACGACGGACTCACACGCAGGCCTTCCTATAGTAGAAGCACCGGCGGCGGACCTGCAGCAGACCGACGTGGCGCCGTTTGCCGAGGCGGTGAAGGCGGGGGTGGCGAGTGTGATGCCGGCGTTCGTCGCGTATCCGGGTTGGGACCCGAGCGGGGCGGCGGCCGGGTTCTCGCCCGTCATGCTGGGTTACTTGCGTAAGGAGATCGGCTTCGACGGTCTCGTCGTCACGGACGCGTTCATCATGGGTGGGGCGACTGCCGCGGCGCCCGAAGGCTCGGCGGCGGTCGCTGCACTGAACGCCGGCTGTGATATGCTGCTGTATCCGACTGATTGGGCGGGAGTGGTGCAGTCGCTCGAGGCCGTGTCGCCCGATCGCATCGAGCAGGCCCTCA
>QHUJ01000224.1 GCA_003221895.1 Gemmatimonadota bacterium
TCGATCGTCGATGACGACGTCGGTGGGCCGTATTCGATTCCGCCGCGGGATGTGTTTCATGCCGAGGTAAAGCGAGGTGGCGCCGGGGCGCCGCACGTGATCCTGGTTTATGCGGAGCCGAGGTCGTGGAAGGGCCGCGCGGATCTCGGCCCACAGTCGCTGGCGACGCTCGAGCGGCTCGTGCCCGGAGCGGCGCTGGTGATCCTGTTCGCGCATCCGCGTCTGGTTGCGCAGATCCCTGGCGATGTACCGGTGGTGTGTGCCTGGCATGGCCAGGCGTTGATGCAGCGGGCGGCGGCGCGGTGGGTGATGAAAGCCTGACGGCCTGACGGCCGGACGATCGTGTGCGTTTTTGTGGTACCGATCCTGAACTGTTTGGTGGTACTCTTTCTCCATGAGCCTCGTCGCGAAGCAGTCGTTGCTGGCCGAGGTGCGCCGAGCGATGCGGTTGCGTCGGTACAGCGGCCGCACCGAGGATGCGTACGTCGCCTGGATTCGGCGCTTCATCAAGTACTGCGGGTTGCGTCATCCGCGCGAGCTCGGGCC
>QHUJ01000222.1 GCA_003221895.1 Gemmatimonadota bacterium
GATCGGGCGCGCGATTGCACAGTGGGGGGGGGGCAAGGACGACACGGCCGAGGTCGTGATCTCGGGCGGTGGGGCCAAGAATCCGGCGCTGGTCGAGCGGCTCGCGGCAAAGATTCAGCCGCGTCCGGTTGTGCTCTTCGATCAGCTCTTCTTCAACGGCGAAGCGAAAGAAGCAGTGGCGTTCGCGTTTCTCGGAGCGCAAACCGTGCGGGGGAAGGCGGGCAATCTGCCGGCGGCGACGGGGGCTCGCGGCCCGCGGATTCTGGGCCACATCACTCCCGCATGATCACGCGCGCGCGCCTCGTCTGTCCGGCGCTGCGCTGGCGGCGCGGGTCATTCAAATCCGAACGTACCAAGATCGAGCAGGCGCTCGCTGCCGGAGTCGGCGGATTCATTCTCTTTGGCGGCACGCGCG
>QHUJ01000221.1 GCA_003221895.1 Gemmatimonadota bacterium
GAGCGGTTTGCGGGCGCCGTCCTGGCGCTGCTCGCGCAGGCGCGCGTCTCACCCAGGGATCTCGGCTTCGTCGCGTCGCACGGCCAGACGATCTGGCACGAGCCCGGCCGCGCCACGTTCCAGCTCGGCGACGCCGCCGTGATCGCCGAGCGCGTCGGGGTGCAGGTGGTGAGCGACTTCCGCGCGCGCGATGTCGCCGCGGGAGGGCAGGGCGCGCCGCTCGTGCCGCTCGCCGACGTGATGCTGTTCGGGCACGAGCAGCGCGGCCGGTGGCTGTTGAACATCGGCGGGATGGCGAACGTCACGTATGTGCCACGCCGCGGTGTGACGGCGGGCGCGTTCGCCTTCGACACGGGGCCCGGCGTCGCGGTGATCGACGCCATCACGCGGCGTGTCGATCCCGACGCGACGTTCGACCAGGATGGCGAGC
>QHUJ01000088.1 GCA_003221895.1 Gemmatimonadota bacterium
GGCGGCTGCGCCGCCGACGAGACCGCTGCCATCGACCGTGGCAATGCTCGCATCGCTCGTCTGCCACGTCACCACTTTGCCGCTCAGCGGTTGCCCGGTGCCATCCAGCGGCGTCGCGGTCAGCTGCAACGTCTGTCCGACGACCACACTGCCACTCGCGGGACTGATGGTAATCGTGACGACTTGCTGCAGCAGGGCCGCGATCTCCTGACACGCCGTCAGGAGCGCCATCCCCACCAACAGATTTCTCATCAACGCCAGTCGGCGCGACAGCTTGTGCTTAAACGGCATGCAGTCCTTCCCGTTCAGGTGAAGGGCGACGACGTCTCACCGCCGTTTGGTGCCGAGGGCGCTCTGCGTAACCGGACGACAGCGTGGGACCTGCGACCGCGTTGCACGGTAGCAACAGCCAATAACGACGCGCAAGCCGGGAAGTCCCCGACGCGCTAACTGCATACGCGCGTGCATCAGTGTGTCGATGCACGTCACGCAGCGTCCGACGCGACCAGGAGCGCGCCGGATGTGCGACCCGGCGGAGAGTGCGCGGCATCACGCACCCGTCAACACGCGGGTCAGCCCACGACGGCGTGATGCAGGCACATCCGCAACGGTTCTCGTGCCCACGTGTTGCAGGCGTGCGACGCGCGCGCGCGTCGTGGAGTCGCGCGCAGCCACCGGCATTGGGTCCGTCTCTTGCACGCGCGTGCGACCGTGAGCACCGCAGCCCTTCGAGAGGAGACGGCCCCATCGCTTCCTCCGGCTTGGTCTCCTGTCCCGGCGCGCTTGGGGGGGGGGGGACGCGGCTGGGACCTGCTGCTCTTATGCCTCAGTGGTTTCATCCTCACGTCCGTCGCGCGCATCCATCAGCTCTTCCCCGAACTCGCGGTGTTCCGGCCCGTGACGGTCATGGGGATCCTCGCGATCGGGCTGTGCCTGCTCGACCGGGTGCCGCCGCGGCGCATCTACGCATTCCAGATTCCGGCGACGCGCTGGCTGCTCGCACTCGCCGTATGGATGGCGCTGTCGGTACCGGGCGCGCTCTGGCCCGGTGGCGCGTTCGGGACATTCCGCGATTTCGCCAAGACCGCCCTGATCTACTTCGTGATCGTCAGGGCGGTGCGCAGCGCGCGCGACGTCGAGCGGCTGGCGCTCGTCTACGTCCTGGGAGCAATGATTTTCGCGACCATGGTGCTCACGCACAACCAGTTCCAGCTCGACGTGGGTGGGCGCATGGAGCGGCTGTACTTCTACGACTCCAACGATTTTGCGACGTACACCGTGACCGCCTTGCCGTTGGGCCTCTACTTCGTCATGAACGGACGGCGGTGGCTGCGGGTCGCCGCCTGCGCGGCCAGCGCCGTGCTCGCCACGGGTCTCCTCTGGAGCGGCTCGCGCGGCGGCTTTCTCGCGCTGCTCGCCGTCGTCGCGTACTTCCTGTTGCGCTTCACGAGCGTGCAACGCTCGTGGCGCTGGACCACGGTCGCGGTTGTCGGGGTGCTGCTGACGGCGGTCGCGGGGAGCACGTACTGGACACGCATGAGCACCGTGCTTCACCCCAGCGCCGACTACAACCTGACCGATGAGCAAGGCCGGTGGCGTATCTGGGAGCGCGGCATGGGCTACATGATCCAGCACCCCGTGTTCGGCGTGGGCGGCGGGAATTTTCCGAGAGCGGAGGGGACGATCTCGCCGCTCGTCGGACGGCAGCGGGCGGGACACGGTCTGAAGTGGGGACCGCCGCACAATAGCTACCTGCAGGTCGGCGCAGAGCTCGGCGTCCCCGGCCTGATCATCTACGTGGCGTTCATCTTGAGCGTGTGTGCGGCGCTGCGCACGCTTCCCACCGCTCCTGGTCCTCCGGGCGTTGCCGATCCCACCGGTCTGAGGTCACTCGAGCGCGCGCGACTGGCGCAGTCTCTCACAGCCAGTCTCATCGGCTTCGCCGTCGGATCGTTCTTTCTGACTTTGGCCTACCACGACATGCTCTACACACTGGCGGGGATGGCGGTGGGCCTGCACCAGGTCACCGTGAACGCACTGTCCCCCCGCCCCTCCCGCCCCCGGCTCCCACGCGCCGGCGCATGGCGTTGAGGGCCCGATGGGGTTGAGCCTCGCATCGGTCTGCTACAACGCGCTGCGGATCACCGGCGTGACCACGGTCGTCCGGCGCGTGACGAACGGCGGGGTGGTGCTGTGCTACCACAACGTGGTCGGCTCGACTAGACGCGCTCCCACAAGCCAGCTCGGATTGCATATGCCACTCGCCACCTTCCGGCGGCAGATGCTCTGGCTGCGCGAGCACTATGCTGTGGTACCGCTCGACGAGCTGGTCCGCCGGCTGGTGCGAGGGAAATCGTTGCGCGGAGTGGCGGCGATAACCTTCGACGACGGTTACGCCGGTGTGTTCGAACACGCCTGGCCGCTGCTGCGCCAGCTGGGCCTGGCGGCAACCGTGTTCATCGTCGCGGATGCACCAGGACGCCAGGATGGATTTTGGTGGGACGATCCGGACGTGCTGCGAGTGTACTCACCGCAACGCGAGCACCGCTGGCTCACCCAACTGCAAGGGGACCAGACGAGGATCGTCCAGGCCGTTGCGCCGGGCCGTGCAGCTTGGCGATCGCCGCGGTGGTGCCGGCCAGCCACGTGGGAAACCATCGCCGCCGCGGCCACCTCGGGGACGGGAACGGGAGGTGGCGCGGGCCTGCACATTGGCGTTCACTCGGCGACGCATCGATCACTACCCACGCTGACCGAAGTGGACTTGAGCCGCGAAATCGTCGCAAGCCGCGACGTCATCCAGCGCCACACGGGTGTGACGCCGACGCTGTTTACGTACCCATATGGCCACTGGAACGACCGCGTTCGCCGCGCCGTGCTCGCCGCAGGCTATCGCGGCGCCTTCACGCTCGCCGCTGACAAGCAGAGCCTGAAGCGCGATCCCTGGACCGTCCCGCGACTCAACATCCCGGCGTACATCGACGATGCCGCGTTCGAAGCGTGGACGGCCGGACTCAACCTGCGGCGCCGGGCGAGCGCATGACGCTGCCTCCCGCTCAGGCTGCGCGCTGGCGTGGCGCGCGCTTCGCTCACCTCATCGAGTCGGATGGCCCCGGCGGCGCCGAACGGATGCTGGCCAGCGTCGCGGCGGAGCTGCAGTCCGCCGGGAGCTACAACCTCGTGCTCGTTCCTGCCGGTGGCGAAGGATGGCTGGCCCGTGAGCTGAGTAGCACCGGTGTGCAGGTCGAGACGTATCGCCTCGACCGCCCATTCTCTCCGCGATTCGCCAAGTGGCTCGCCGGTGTGTTCCGCGAGCATCGCATCATGCTGGCGCACAGTCACGAATTCTCGATGGCCGTGTACGGTACCTGGGCGGCCCGGCTTACGGGGGGGGGGAGGACCGCGCACCTGTTCACGATGCACGGCACCCGCTACTACGCCGAGCGGCTGCGGCGTCGCATCGCGCTGCGGGCGGCGTGTCTGTTCAGCAGCGCGGCGGTCTGCGTGTCGCGTCAGCTGGCTCGGTCTCTGGCGCACGATCTGTGGATTCGTCCATCGCGCATCGTCACGATTCCGAACGGCGTGCGCCCGCCGGTTGCGACTCAGTCGTCGCTGCGCGAGGAGCTCGGCCTGGCGAGTACCGACCGGCTCGTCGTCGCGGTCGGAAACCTGTATCCGGTCAAAGGCCACCGGTATTTGCTCGAGGCGTTGGCCCAGCTTGCGCCGCGGCATCCGGAATTGCACGTCGCGGTCGCGGGTCGAGGAGAGTTGGAAGCGCCGCTGCGCGCTCGCGCACGCGAGCTCCAGGTCGACGACCGCTTTCACCTGCTCGGCCTGCGATCCGATATCGCGAACGTGCTGGCCGGAGCCGATCTCTTCGTGTTGCCCTCGCTCGCCGAAGGCGTCCCGCTGGCGCTGCTCGAAGCAATGCTGGCCGGACGGCCGGTCGTCGCAACGTCAGTCGGCGAGGTGCCCATCGTGCTGGACGGCGGCCGAGCCGGCCTGCTCGTGCATTCCGAAGACGCGCCGGCGCTCGCGACCGCGGTGTCCTCGTTGCTCAGCGATCCTGCGTTGGCACGCCGGGTGTCCGCCGCGGCCCTGCAACGGGCCACGGAGCGGTACACACTGGACGCGATGATGGAAGGCTATCTGGCCTTGTACGCCAAGGCCCTACGGAATCATTCGTACGATGCTCGGCCCGAGCGCGTTCGCGAGGACGAGCGGCAACCGCTTCCACACCGCCGGACCCCAGGAGAACGCGCGATCATGCGGTGAGGGCGTCGCGGCGCGGCGTCCCGCGAGGGGCTGATACCAGGGCAACGGGACATCGCGAGATCCCCACTGCTGTTTGAACTGATGTGTACCGCCGCCCGGCGTGCAGCGGCCGAAGTTGAAGAGCCGCACGCCTTGATTCGCCACGCGCTCGATGAACGCCCAGTACAGCAGCATGTTGGCATAGGTCCGGTGGTAATCCTGCAGGGCTGACACGAGCGACAACTCGAACTCCTCCCCCCACCGGAAGCCGAATCCGCCGGCGACTGGGCGAGCGCCGTCGTAGATACAGCCGATGGAAATGTCTTCCGGAAACCGCGCGGCCAGGGCTTCGAAGAAGCGTCGTGGCAATGTGGGGGTACCGAGCGCCCGCATGTGCCGAGAGAACACGCCGTAGAACGCATCCAGCTGGTCGAGGCCGAAGGCGACGCCGAACCCCTCCTTCTCGGCGCGGCGCACCTTTCGCCGCACATTAGACGAGAGGCGCTCCCACACGGCCTCCGCGTTCCCAGGCTCCAGGTCGAGGACGCAGGTGATCTTGCGATGCGAAACGGGGGCATGGAGGGGGAGCGGCTCGCGGCTCCGCAGCTCGAGAAGATCGACGCGGTTCTCACGTGCAACTTCCGCCGCATGTTGCACCAGGACCTGCACGGCCGCTGCGGTGCCGAGCGGGCCGCCGTAGTTCATGAACGGCATGGAGACGAGATAGTCCCCAAACAGGAAACTCCTGGCCCGGACGAGCGGCAACACGCCGGCGAGGTGGCCGGTTTCATCGTAGCTCGCGAGATACAGGCAATCGTGGTGGAAGACGTCTTCGATGATGTCCTTCCAGCCCCAGCGGTGGAAATTCGTCCAGCCGGCGTTCGCTTGCACGCACGCGTCCCACTCGGCTTCGGTTCCCCGAAACGGCTCTACGTGCAGTGTCATGCGCAGACCGCCGCGACTTCGGGAGGACGCCCCCGCGACGCCGCAATTGCGGCGACGGTGTCACGAACCGCGGTGAAGCGAAACTCGCTGAACAGACGCGCGAGCTGTCGCGTCGTGCGACTCAGTCCGCCGTAGTGTCGCACGCGCGTATGCCACGCCACGGCCAGGCGCGGCTGGGCAGGATCGAGCTCCCACGGATGGATATAGAAGGTGCCCGGTATCCCGCGCTGCTCAGATTGGCGAAACGCGGCCTGTACGATGCCATAGGGCAGCAGCCGGAAGTACGCGCCGCCCGCGGCAGGAAGTCGCATCCCGCACCAGCGCAGCGTCGTCGGCGGAATCTCGACCAATCCACCGGCTGGCCGCTCGAGCCAATGCGGATCGGACAGCCCGGCTGGGTAGCCGTAACCGCCGCCCGGCCGGCGGACAGGGAACAGGCTCGAATCGTAGCGGTAGCCCTCATTAATCAACAGGTCGAGCGCCCATTCCCTGCCCCGAACAATCGAGAAGCTCGGCGCTCGAAAGCCCCAGACCGGCTCGCCGGTGATTTCTTCGAGCAGATCTTTGGTGCGGCGAATCGACACCTGGAATTGGACGGGGGATTGCGTCGTGACGCGCGCATGGTCCCAGCCGTGCGAGGCGATCTCGTGGCCAGCGCGCGCGATGGCGCGGATCAACTCCGGCTGGCGCGCGGCCACCCAGCCCAGCACGAAAAACGTGGCCTGTGCGTGATGGCTCGCCAGCAGATCGAGCAGCTGCGCGACAGGTGCCGCCAACCGGGACTCGAAGTGTCCCCACTCCGATCGCGGCACTCGCGACTCGAGCGCGGCGACCTGGAAGAACTCCTCCAGGTCAACCGTAAAGTGATGAGCGATCATTGCTCGAGTACCCGCCGCGCGTTAGAACACGCCGATATTGAACGTCCTGCTCTCCGCTCCCGCGATTCCCGAGCTCGTGACCGTGAGCGTATAGCCGTTGCCCAGCTGGTCGATCCGCAAATCCGGGAACGTCGCGACGCCGTTCACCGCGTTGACAGTCCTGGTGCCGCTCAACGTGCCCGGCATCAGCAGCCCGCCGTTGTGCCCAATCGCGATCGTCACCGGCCCGGTGAAGCTTGTCGCGGGATCGCCCGCGGCATCCAGAGCGGTGACGGTCACCGCGGGCTGGATCGTCATGAGCGGCATCGTGGTGCTCGGCTGTACCGTAAAAGCCAGCTGCGTTGCCGCGGGGCGCAGGATGAGCGCGCTCGCGAGCCAGCTGCCCGGCGAGTCGAAGGACCAGTTCCATTGCGGACGGACCGTGCCCGTGCCGACCTGAATCCCGTAATCGGGCTCGATCCACATCGACGGCGAGGTCTGCGTGCCGAGCGACGTAAAGCCCGGCGGCATTTCCGCGCCCCGTCCGCTGCTCGACATCGTGACGGCGTAGACCAGCGCGCCGCCATCGGCCGCAAGCTCGCCGGCATCGGCGACGGTGGGATACGAAGACCCGGTGCCTGTGGCCGTCTGGTGGGCGGCAAGCGGTGCCACGGCGCTCACGCCACGAAAGGCCGCGATGGTGATTCCACCGTCCTGAATCGGCGCCGCCAGGTCGGCATGGACCACGAGATTCTGGTCGCCGTTGGGGAACGTCCCTTCCGGGAAGTTCTGCACGTTGGTCGCGACGTACGTCGCCATCGAGACGCCACCGGCGTTGACGAAATCGACGAGCTCGTAGGTATTGCCCACCGGCGTCTGCGCTGCGTCGCTCAGGTGGTCGTAGACGCGGGCGATGATGTTCGTGGAGCCGACCCAGTAGAACGTGACGACGATGGCGTCCCCAAGGTGGGGGTTGGTCGGACGAAAGTCCTGCCAGATCGTTGTCGTCTCGCCGAGCTTGCCGGTCGTCTGATCCAGCGTGATGGGGCCGCTCGCGGCGACGATGAACGAAGGTGTCCCGGGTCCGCGATCGGCAGGGCGCGGACCCATGGTTTCTCCGCAGCCGACAAGCAGTGCGACTGCCAGTAGTCCAAAGCGTTTCATTAGAACGCTCCGATATTGAACGGTGTGCTCTCAGCTGTCCTCAGCCCCGAGCCAGTGACGACCAGCGTATAGCCATTGCCCGCCTGGTCGATGCTCAGATTTGAGAACGTGGCCACCCCGTTCACGAAGTTGATGGTCTTCGTGCCGGACAGCGTCCCCGGAAGCAGCAGACCACCGTTGTGTCCGATTGCGATCGTCACGGAGCCGTTGAAGCTCGTGACCGTGTTGCCGAGATCGTCCACCGCCTCGACACGCACCGCCGGGATGGTCATGAGCGGCAAGGTCGTGCGCGGCTGACCGGTAAAGACCGAACGCGTCGCCTGCGGGTTCAAGGCGACCGACGTGGCGAGCCAGTTGCCGGGCGGGCCGGAGAAAAACCAGGTCCATTGCGGGTTGACGGTGCCGCCATTGGGGAACACCGCGTACACCGCGTCGGACTTCATGAAGTTGTCGCTCATTTCCGCGACATCGGCGAATGGCGGAGCGGGATGCTCGAGGCCCACCAGGGTGCCCGACAGCGTCACGCTGTACGCCAGGCCGCCGGCGGCAACTGCGACCGGGCCTGCGGACGCGGCGGTGGGAACGGTCCCGGTGCCCTGTGCCCACGTCGCGGGACCGATAGTCACCGGCAGCCCACTATACGCGGCCATGACCACGCCACCGTCCGTCGCTGCCGCGCTCAGGTTGGCACGCACCGCCAGTATCTTGCCCTGATCGGTCGACGTGTCGGGGAAATTCTGCACGTTGGTCGCCACGTACGTCGCCATCGACACCTGACCATCGGTCACATAGTTGATGAGCGTGTACTGGTTCCCCACGGGCGTGCGCGCGACGTCGGTCAGATGATCGGTCACCGACGTGATGATGTTCGATGAACCGGTCCAGACGAACGTCGCGACGATCGCGTCACCGACGTGGGGATTCTTGGGGTTGAATCCCTTGATGAAGCAGGGGTTGTTCCCGTCGCAGGTCCCGGGATTAATCGGATACTCGTTCAGCGTTCCGTTCCATTGATCGAGCACCAGACCGTTCGAGACGGGCGGCGCAACGGCGGCGAATCGCGGTCCGAACGCGTTGCCATCCGAACTGCGATCGGCGGGGGGGCCGAGCGGTGTACTGCAGCTCGCCAGAATCAGCGTAGCCGCAATCAGCGCGGCAGGAGCGACGAAGGGGCGGTTGTACATAACGTGACTCCTCAGTTGATACGTCCTGATTGGGCAAAGTTTGGGCCAGTTCCAAAAGCCACGGGCCACGAACGACGCACAAGGCGATTCGTGGCCCGGTGGCAGCAGTCGTCGCAGCGCTGCTACAGCAGCAGCACACTCACCGACTTCGAGCGTGACGTCGAAGCGCCGGCCGCGTCCGTGACGGTCACTGTGACCGTGAACGTCCTCGGCAGGATCGTGACGTAGGTGTGCCCGTTACTCCGGGAACCCTCGCTCGTGGCGGTTCCGGTCGAGGTCGACCCGTCACCCCAGCTGATCCGATAGGTCCAGGGCCCGTTGTGGTTCGCGTCCGTGAAGCTCCAGCCCAGCGAGTAGAGCAGCCCCG
>QHUJ01000225.1 GCA_003221895.1 Gemmatimonadota bacterium
CTGCCGCAGTCGGCGGGCTGAGATCACACCCTTAGAACCTGATCCGGTTCGTACCGGCGAAGGGAGCTTCGTATGACCTGCCGTACTCAGATGTTCTTCGCTCGCCAGGGGGGGGGCACAATTACTCCCGAGATGCGTCGCGTGGCCGAGCGGGAATCGCTTCCGCCGGAGACGATCCGCGACGAAGTGGCGATTGGCCGGCTCATCATCCCGGCGAACGTCAATCACCTGAAGCAGCGGCTGGACCCCATGGCGATCGGCAAGGTCGCCAGCGTGAAGATCAACGCGAACATCGGCAACTCGGCGGTCGAGTCGGATATCGATGGAGAGCTCGAGAAGCTGCATCATGCCGTCCACTACGGCGCCGATACGGTCATGGATCTTTCGACCGGCGGCAACATCGACGCCATTCGCGAGGCGATCATCGCCGCGTCGCCGGTGCCCATCGGCACCGTGCCGATCTATCAGGCGATCGAAGTGGCGGGCGACGTCACCAAGCTCACGGCCGACCATCTGCTCGAGAACATCGAGCATCAAGCGAAACAGGGTGTGGACTACGTGACCGTGCACGCCGGCATTCTGCGCGAACACGTCGGGCTCGCGCTCGGCCGCGTCACGGGCATCGTGAGCCGCGGCGGATCGCTGATGGCGTACTGGATGACGCAGCACGGCAAACAGAATCCGCTGTACGAGCATTACGACCGGCTGCTCGACATCGCGCGCGAGTACGACGTCACCCTGTCACTCGGCGACGGGCTCAGGCCGGGGTCGATCGCCGACGCGACCGACAAGGCACAGCTGGCGGAGCTCACCGTGCTCGGCGAGCTGACCGAACGCGCGTGGCAGAAGGACGTGCAGGTGATGATCGAAGGGCCGGGGCACATTCCGATGCATCAGATCGAAGTGAACGTCCGGCTCGAGAAAGAGCTGTGCCATGAAGCGCCGTTCTACACGCTTGGCCCGCTGGTCACCGACGTCGCGCCCGGATACGACCACATCACATCCGCCATCGGCGCTGCGATGATCGGCTGGTTTGGGGCCGACATGCTCTGCTACGTCACGCGCAAGGAGCACCTGGGCCTGCCGAATGCCGAAGAGGTGCGCGAAGGGGTGATCGCGTACAAGATCGCGGCGCACGCGGCCAACATCGCGCGCCGCCGCCCTGGCGCGACCGAGCGAGATGACGCGCTCTCACGCGCGCGCTATGCGTTCGACTGGAACGAGCAGTTCCGTCTGGCGCTCGACCCCGCGCGCGCGCGCGAGCTGCACGACGAGGCGTTGCCGGCGGAGTACTTCAAGAGCGCCGAGTTCTGCGCGATGTGTGGGCCGAAGTTTTGCTCGATGCACATCACGCGCGAGATCGAGCGGTCACTCGGGATGCGGGAAGCGCAGAAGAGCGAGAAACGGGAAACGGTAGGGGCGGACTAGGACGATCGGTCAATCCAACCGCCGCTCGGCCGAGCGCGCGTGAGCCTCCAGTCCTTCCACCCGGCCGAACCACGCGGCATCCTCGACGAGGGGACGCGCGGCTGCGGAATCGTCGATGCGCAGCCAGGTTCTGACCCGAAGAAACGTGTAGACCGATAGGCCGCCCTTCGACCGCGCTGTCCCCGCGGTCGGCAGCACGTGATTGGGCCCCGCGCCGTAGTCCCCTAGCACCTCAGCCGATCCGCCCCCGATAAAGAGCGCGCCGAAATGCGCCAGTCGCGGCGCGACGACGGCCGCGTCCCGCAGGCAGAGCTCCAGATGCTCGGGCGCGAGCGCATCGCACGCGGCGATGCCCTCCTCCATATTCGCAACAACCACGACGCCGCCGTTCGAGAGTGCCGCACGGGCGACTTCTCCGCTCGGCAGATTGGCTAGCTGGCGCGCGAGCTCCGTCTTAACGCGATCGAGATGAGTGGGATCGAGTGTGACGAGCACGGGCAGCGCGTCGGGGTCATGCTCCGCCTGCGCGAGCAGATCGGCCGCGATCACCGCAGGGGATGCGGTGGCGTCGGCGAAGACAACCAGCTCCGACGGGCCCGCGAGCATGTCGATTGCGACGCGTCCCCCCCCTGAGACGAGCTGTTTCGCGGCGGTCACGTAGCAGTTGCCTGGGCCGACAACCACGTCGCACGCCGGCAGCGG
>QHUJ01000226.1 GCA_003221895.1 Gemmatimonadota bacterium
CGACGAGCTCCACGACCGCGGCGTGCAGCTGATTCTCGTCGCGCATCGGCGCGGAGCAGCCCTCCAGGTAGCTGACGTAGCTGCCTTCGTCCGCGATGATGAGTGTCCGTTCGAACTGACCAGTGGACGACGCGTTGATGCGGAAATAGGTCGAGAGCTCGAGCGGGCAGCGCACGCCCTTGGGCACGTACACGAACGAGCCGTCGGTAAACACGGCGGAGTTGAGAGCCGCAAAGAAGTTGTCGTTATACGGAACGACGGTGCCGAGGTACTCCTGCACGAGATCGGCGTGCTCGCGGATCGCCTGCGAGATCGGCATGAAGATCACGCCGTACTTCGCGAGCTCCGCCTGGAACGTCGTCGCAACCGAGACGCTGTCGAATACGGCATCCACGGCGACGCCCGTGAGCCGCTTTTGCTCCTCGATCGGGATGCCCAGCTTCTCGAAGGTCTGGACGAGCTTGGGATCGACCTGCTCGAGCGAGTCGAGCTTGGGCCGCTGCTTGGGAGCGGCGTAGTAGCTGATCGCCTGGTAGTCGATCGGCCCGTACTTCACGTTGGGCCAGTGCGGCTCCGACATCTTCAGCCAGTTGCGATACGCCTTCAGACGCCACTCCAGCATCCACTCCGGCTCGCTCTTCTTGGCGGAAATCAGCCGGATGACGTCCTCGTTCAAGCCGGCCGGCACGACCTCGGATTCGATGTCGGTGACAAAGCCGTACTTGTACGGTTGCTGGACGTGCGCTTCAATGCTCGTCATGACGCTCCCGGAAGTGCTTAACGGACATGAACTTGCTCGGAATCCTAATGGTTTTGTCGGGATTGTCAACCAAACTAGTAGATGTCTCTGTTCCACTCCCTTACCAGGCGCTCGTAGTCCTCCGGCGTGTTCACTTGGTCGATAACCGCCGGATCATCGACCGGGATGCTGACGATCTCCTTCTCGTGAGCGCGCAGGACCGCTCGCGCGCCCTTCCGCGTTGCGTCGGGGCTCTCGAGCAGCTCACCAAACAGGCCGGATCCCCAAATCACAGGATGACCACGGCGGTCCCCAAATGACGGGACCACCACAGGCGCGCCCGTACGGCGGTACGCCTCGAGCACACGTTCCACTGTGGAAACGCGGACATGGGGCAGGTCCACGGGCCACACGAGCGCAGCACTCGGCTGAACGGGCTGCAAAGCCCGCAGGGCCTCGCGGAGCGAGGCGATTGGGCCCGTGTCAGGGGCAGGATTCTCCACGAGCATGAAGTCATGACCAGTCAGCAGGGGCTGAATGCGAGGCGCATCGGGTCCCAGGACGACGACCCTGGTCTTCACCTCGAGTGCTTCCAACGCCTCCAGGATCCGTACCACAAACGGGACGCCAAGGAAGTCCAGGAGGGCTTTGGGCGACCCCATGCGGGAGGAGCGGCCGGCTGCCAGGACGACGCCTGCAAGCGACATAGGGGCTATGAGAGTACTGGGCTAAGTGGCTATGTGGCTAGAGGGTAGTTGCATGACGGGCGGAAAGGGGCAATTTTGGCGCGCTCACATGGCCGTCCGACGCATTCGCCAACTTGGCGACCCGATCCTGCGAGTCCGCTGCACGCCGGCTGAAGATCCCAAGTCGCCGGCGGTGCGTCTCCTTTCTGATGATTTGCGGGACACGCTCCGTATCGCCAAGAAGAAGTACAACATGGGCC
>QHUJ01000139.1 GCA_003221895.1 Gemmatimonadota bacterium
CGAGAATGGCTTCGACGAGCGCGCGGCCGAGACCTATGCGCCGGCCCCCAGGCGCGACCGCGAGATTCAGGATCTCGCCCTCATCCGCCGCGTCCAGCGCGACGACATAGCCACCCACCTCACCGGCGACCTCAGCAACAAGAAACAACGCGTCGGATGCGAGGCAGTCGCGGAAATCCTGCGTGGACCAGGGATCGGCGAAGACCTCCTGCTCGATCGCGTGGACAGCTGGGACATCGCCGAGTCTAGCGGAACGAATGCGGAAGGGGGCGACCGTGGCGACTCTCCCATTTCACTTGCGCTTCGGCGGGACGTCCATACACCGGCTCACCGGTTGCCGGATACCCCACCAGCGGAGCCAGGGCAAGCAGCCCAGCGGCGGCGCCGCCACGGGATTCCATTCCGACCGGCGGCCGCCCAATCCAGTCTGCGATTTCCCGCTCGTAGCGCTCGGCACCATCCGCGACAACCGCCAGAGCCGGGACCGCGGGAGCCATTCGGGCGAGCTCCGCTATTGTGAAGAGACCGGGGGCGACGAGTGTTTCGAGCCTGCCGTCCGGAAAGCCATAGATCGCGCCGAACACCTGCCCGCGCAGCGCATCGAAACAGACCAGGACAGGACCGGCGGTACCGGCGGCGTTTTCGTACGCGGCGGCGTGCAGTGTCGGAACGGCAAGGATCGGAAGCTGGTGCTCGTGCGCGAGGCCCTTGGCAGCTGCCCAACCGATGCGCAGCCCCGTAAAGCTGCCGGGACCATCTCCAACGACT
Source organism: Gemmatimonadota bacterium (assembly GCA_003221895.1). Taxonomy (GTDB): domain Bacteria; phylum Gemmatimonadota; class Gemmatimonadetes; order Gemmatimonadales; family GWC2-71-9; genus 20CM-2-65-7. The sequence continues at coordinate 769 of QHUJ01000139.1, forward strand.
ATCCCCTCGAGCTCGTCCATGCGTGTTTTGCCGAGGACCCGCTTGATAATCGGTAGTAACTGCGCGGCGTGCTGCCGAGACCCGACGGAGTAGTCCCCGCCGCCGGCTTTCCAAGTGCCGAGTGCCACGCTCGCGACGTCCGTCGTCGTATCGATAGCAAGCCATGGCTTCTTCACACTGCCGCCGTTTCGTCGACCACGCGCCGCGCCGGATCTGTATCGTACGACAACTGAAAATGGCGATCCAGCGCCGGTGCCCATGCCCCCGCCCGCTCCGGCCATTCGATCAGAATGATGGCGCGCTCGCGAACCATATCGTCGAAACCGAGATCGCGCGCTTCGTCGGGTTGGCGCAGGCGATAACAGTCGACGTGGTAGACCGGCGCGGTATCGGAGTCATAATGATGCACGAGCGCGTAGGTGGGGCTGGTCGCGCGAGCGCGGGCACCGAGGCCGCGGCAGATCGCCTGCACGAGCGTCGTCTTGCCGGTGCCGAGCTCGCCGGACAGCCCAATTACCGCGGGCGCGGTGAGCTGGGCGCCGAGCTCCTCACCGAACCGGCTGAGCTCGTTCGCGGAGAGGCGCATCGGCCTTGAGCTCGAGCAATTGATCGCGCAACACCGCGGCCAGCTCGAAATCCAACTCCTCGGCCGCGGCCTGCATTTGCTGCTCGAGCAGCCGGATCAGCGCGTCGCGCTCCCGCGCGTCGGCGGGACGCTGCACCGCGCCCGGCGCAGGCTTGCCGACGCGCGCGTCGGCCACGCGCGTGACAAAGCGGATGTCGCCCACCGACTTCACGATCGACCGCGGGGTGATCCCGTGCTCGATGTTGTAGGCAAGCTGCGTCTCTCGCCGCCGGTTCATCTCGCTTAAGGCGCGATCCATCGAACCGGTGACGCGATCGGCGTACAGAATGGCCCGACCGCTCAGGTGACGTGCCGCGCGCCCTACAGTCTGAATGAGGGAGCGGTCCGAGCGCAGGAACCCTTCCTGGTCGGCGTCCAGTACCGCGACGAGGGACACTTCGGGAAGATCGAGACCTTCGCGCAACAGATTGATCCCCACCAGGACGTCGAATTCGCCCAGCCGGAGTCCCCGGATGATCTCGACGCGTTCGATCGCGTCGATCTCGGAGTGGAGATACCGGACCCGCACGCCGTGCTGCTGCAGGTAATCGGTGAGATCCTCCGCCATGCGCTTGGTGAGGGTGGTGACCAGCACGCGCTCGTTCTTCTTCTCGCGCTGGCGAATCTCGTTCAGCAGGTCGTCCACCTGGCCGGCGACCGGGCGGATTTCGACCTCCGGGTCCACCAGGCCGGTCGGCCGGATGATCTGCTCGACGATCACGCCGCCGGAGAGACGCAGCTCATCCTCGCCCGGGGTCGCGGAGACGAACATGATGCGCGGCACCAGGCCCATGAACTCGTCATAGCGGAGCGGCCGGTTGTCGAGGGCCGACGGCAGCCGGAAGCCGTAGTCCACGAGCGTCTGCTTGCGGGAGCGGTCGCCTTCGTACATCGCCCCCAGCTGCGGCAGCGTCTGGTGCGACTCATCGAGGACGCACAGATAGTCGTCCGGGAAGTAATCGAGCAGGCAGGCGGGGCGCTCTCCCGGCTGCCGGCCGCTGAAGTGACGCGAGTAGTTCTCGATCCCCGCGCACCGGCCCACCTCGAGCAGCATGTCGATGTCGAACTGCGTGCGCGACTCCAGGCGCTGCGCCTCGAGCAGCTTGTTGTGCTGGCGCAGCTCCGCCAGCCGCAGGCGCAGCTCGTCCCGGATCGATTTGACCGCGCGCTCGATCGTCGGCCGCTGCGTCACGAAGTGCGTCGCCGGGTACACCGCGCAGCGCTCCAGCTCGATGATCACGTTTCCCGTGAGCGGATCGATCTTGGCGATGCGCTCGATCACGTCGCCCCAGAACTCGACGCGCACGGCCTGCTCGTCGTAGGCGGGGAAGATCTCCACGGTATCGCCGCGCACCCGGAAAGTGCCGCGCTCGAACCCGATGTCGTTGCGCTGATACTGGATCGCGACGAGGTCGGCGAGGAGCGCGTCGCGGCCGCGGGATTCGCCTTTGGTGGCCGTGACGAGGAGCTCGCGATACAACTCGGGATCCCCCAGGCCGTAGATCGCCGAGACGCTGGCGACGATGACGACGTCGTCACGCTCCATCAGGCTCGACGTCGCCCGCAGCCGCAGCCGCTCGATGTCGTCGTTGATCGACGAGTCCTTGGCGATATACGTGTCGGTCGCCGGAACGTAGGCTTCGGGCTGGTAGTAGTCGTAGTACGAGATGAAGAACTCGACGGCGCTCGCCGGAAACAGCGTCTTGAGCTCGCCGTAGAGCTGGGCCGCGAGCGTCTTGTTGTGGGACAGCACCAGCGTGGGACGGCCCAAGTCGGCGATGACGTGCGCCACGGTCATCGTCTTTCCGGAGCCGGTCACACCGAGCAGCGTCTGATACTTGTCGCCGCGCCGCAGGCCGGCGCTCAGCTCGCGAATGGCACGCGGCTGATCACCCGCCGGCGGCGGGGACGATCCAAGCCGAAAGGGCATAGAGAAGAAACTTAACCGGAGACGACTTCAGCAGAGCCGGAATCGCGGCGGGCGATTTCGGTCACGCCCTTCACCTTGCGAACCGCCTTCAGGACCTTGTGCAGGTGGGTGTGATTCTCAACCTCGACCAGCACCGACCCGTACACCACGCCGTCTTTCGAGGCCAACTCGGCGCTCCGGATGTTCGTCCCGGTGCCGCTGATGGCTTCGCAGATGTCGGCATACAGCCCGCGGCGGTCCTCGCCGCTCACGGCCAGCCGCACGACGAACGTCTCGCCCTCCACTTCCTGCCAATCGATTTCGACCCGCCGTTCCTCGTCGCCCGACAGCGTGAGCAGGTTGGGACAGTCGTTGCGGTGAATGGAGATGCCGCGTCCCTGCGTCACGTAGCCCACCACGGGATCGCCGGGCACCGGCTGGCAGCACTGGGCGTAGCGGACCATGAGGCCCTCGACGCCGTGAATCTTGATGCCCCGGCCGAGGCGCAGCCGCTCGATGACGCGTCCAAAGGCCGTCGGCTTCGGCGCGTGGGTCTCGTCGGCCGGTAGGTCGGGGTAGACCGCTTTCAACACCTGGCTGAGCTGTACGTCGCCGCGTCCAATCGCCGCTTCCACCTGCTCCGCCCCCGTCAGCGACATCGTCGACGCCGCCTGCGCAAGCTGCTCCGGCGTCGGCAGACCGAGACGGCGGCGGCGCACCTCACGCGCCAGGATCTCGCGTCCGAGGGTCACGCTGCGCTCCTGCTCTTCCTGCTTGATCCATTGCCGGATCTTCTGGCGGGCGCGGCCCGTCTGGACGTGGGCCAGCCAGTCGCGCGATGGCTTCGCCTGCGCGCTCGTCAGCACCTCGACCGTGTCGCCGTTGCGCAGCGGGCGATGCAGCGGCGCGATGCGGCCGTTGACGCGCGCGCCATTCGTGTGCTGGCCGACCTCGGTGTGCACCAGGAACGCAAAGTCGATCGGGGTAGCGCCCTTCGGCAGCCGCTTGACGTCCCCGCGCGGCGTGAAGACGAAGATCTCGTCCTGATACAGGTCGATCTTCAGGAACTCGAGGAACTCCTCGGGGCTGTGCGCGTCCTGCTGCAGCTCGATCAGCTGGCGGAACCACGAGAGATGGTGGTCCAGCTCGTCGGGACTCTTGCCGTTTTCCTTGTAGAGCCAGTGCGCCGCGATACCGTATTCCGCCGTGCGATGCATGTCACGGGTGCGGATCTGGATCTCGTACAGCTGGCCGCCCGGTCCGAACACGGTGGTGTGCAACGATTGGTAGCCGTTCGATTTCGGACTCGCGATATAGTCCTTGATCCGCTCCTGGAGAGGCGTCCACGTGTGATGGATGATGCCGAGCACGTGGTAGCAATCGGTGATGGTGTTCACCAGCACGCGCACCGCGAGCAAATCGTAGATCTCCTCGAACGGCTTGCCGCGTTTCTTCATCTTCTTGAAAATTGACCAGAGGTTCTTGGGCCGGCCCACGATGTCCCAACCCGCGATCGCGGCCCGCCGCAGCTCGTCGGAGAGCGGCGCGCGCATCCGCTCGATGGTGCGGTCGCGCTCCACGCGCCGGGCCTTCACCTGGCGTGCGAGCGCCTTGTACTCCTCCGGCTCGAGATACTTGAACGACAGATCCTCGAGCTCGGCTTTCACACCGGCCATGCCGAAGCGGTGCGCGAGCGGCGCATACAGCTCCCGCGTCTCCAGCGCGATGCGCTTGCGCTTCTCCTCCGGCAGCGGATCCAGTGTACGCATGTTGTGCAGCCGGTCCGCGAGTTTGATGATGATCACGCGCGCATCACGCGCCACCGACATCAGCAGCTTGCGATAGTTCTCGGCCTGCTCTTCGGCGGTCGAGCGGAAGGTCAGCGCCTTGATCTTGGTGAGGCCGTCGACAAGGTCGGCGACTTCGTTGCCGAAGTCGCGGCGCAGCTTCTCGAGCGTGACGTCGGAATCTTCGACGACGTCGTGCAACAGCGCAGCCGCGATGGTCGTGGTATCCATCTGCTGCTCGGCGAGAATTGTGGCGACCGCCACGCTGTGGGAGACGAAGTCGTCCCCCGACATGCGCTTCTGGCCCTGATGCGCCTGCGCGCTCACGCGGTAGGCGCGCGACAGCACGTCGAGATCCAGCCGATCTCGCTGGGCCGCGACCGCCTCCGCCAGCTCAGGTGCCAGAATCGCCGTGCTCGTCACAACAGTCCTGCCTCCGCGAAACTCACGTACCGCTCGCCTCCGCCGCCCACGATCACATGATCGTACACCGGTACGTCCAGAACCCGTCCTGCTTCGACCAGCTGCCGAGTCACCGCTCGATCGTCGGCCGAGGGCGTCGGATCGCCGCTCGGGTGGTTATGCACCACGATGATCCCGGCCGCCGCCTCGGCAATCGCCGCCCGAAATACCTCCCGCGGGTGCACGAGCGAGCTATTCAGAATCCCCCGCGTAATCAACAAATCGGCCAGAATCTGGCTCTGGCTGCCCAGGGCGAGGACATGGAATTCCTCGACCGCGAGATCCCGCAGCGCCTGGGCATAGTAGCGCTGCACATCCCCGGGCCCGCGGATCCGCTCGGGCGGCGGCTCTGTTTCGGCGCCTACTCGACGGCCCAGCTCGATCGCTGCCGCGAGGCGAGCCGCCTTGATTCGGCCTACGCCCGGAATCCGGGCCACCTCAGCCCACGGCCTCATCGCGAGGCGCCGCAACGACCCATCGGCCCGGGCGAGGACCTCCCCCGCCACGGCCAGCGCATCCCGTCCCCGTATCCCTGTACCTAGGAGAATGGCCAACAGCTCCTGCCCCGTCAACGCGCCGGGCCCCACGGCCCAGAAACGCTCGCGGGGTCGGTCGCGTTCGAGGTGCTCGGAAAGACGCAGCGGCATGGGATGACGCTAAGGCGTGGGCACCGCGACTACATACCCATTTCTATGCCGTGCGGCTCCTTACGATGAGCGGTAGCTGGTGCGATAATGGCTCTGCCACCCCGTGCTTTGCCCCTCCCCCAATCCACGAGGCGACGCTGTCCGTGTCGTCCCCCTGACCTCGTGGAGGAATCATGCGTGCCCGATCCGCTAGAATAACCGCGCTGCTTGGCGCCATCGCCGTTGTGGCGGCGTGCAATGACCAATCGCCGGCCCCAACCGGGCTCGGTATTACCGCGTTCCGCAGTGGGCTGCCGTTCAACAACGCGCTCGCGAGTCCGGCCTGGCAGGCGTTGGCGGCAGCACGTTTCATAGGCCCGACGCCTCCCACGGGCTCGTTGAACCCGCTTCAATCCGCGCACGCCTATGCCCTGCTCGGCGTTGCGCAGTATCTCGCCGTGCAAGAAGCGGATGCCGCAGCCGGTAGTAACGGGCGGAGTCAGCTGGAGGCCGAGCGAGGCGCGGTGGCGGGAGCATCCGCGGCTGTGTTGACCTATCTCTTCCCGGGTTCCACTCGGTCATTCGAGGATCTGGTTACCGCGCAAGCCAGCGCGGGTCCCGGGCAACCGCATCCGTGGTTCGCCCGCGGCGAGGCGATCGGTCGAGCGGTCGGGGCCGGCATCGTCACACGAGCCCGGAGCGACGGGTTTGGTCTCCCGATCAACCCCGCGCCGCCGATCGGCCCCGGATTTTGGACGACGAACGCGCCCGGGCTACCAGTCGCAGGCGGAGACATGCTGGGAGTCACGCCGTGGTTCCTCACGTCAGCGAACCAGTTCCGGCCGGGTCCGCCGGCGGCGTTCGGCTCTGCCGAGTTTCTAGCCGCGCTTGCGGAGATACGGACGATCTCCGACACCCGCACCGCGACACAGATTCAGACCGCCGCCTATTGGGCGCTGAACGCCGGGACAGTTACCGCGGCGGGCTACTGGCTTCAAGTCGCGACGGATGACATCAACGCGCGCGGGCTATCCGAACGTGAAGCGACACACGTCTACGCACTGACCAGCGCTGTGATGTTCGACGCGGGAATCGGCTGCTGGGATGCAAAACTCTACTACTGGTTGGTGCGGCCGTGGAAGGCGGACCCGCTCATCACCACCACCACCGCCGTTGGCAAGCCCAACCATCCGTCCTATCCCTCCGGGCACAGCTGCGTCTCGTCGTCCGGCGCGGAAGTCATCAGTACCTTCTTCCCCGAGCAACGTGCGCAGTTGGCGGCGATGGTCGAAGAGGCGGGGCTGTCACGCATGTACGGCGGCATTCACTATCGGTTCGACATCGAGGCTGGACAGGCGCTGGGTCGTAACGTGGCGCGGTTTGCGATCGCCGCAGACGCATCGGGCAATTCAGTGCTCACTCCACACTAGAGACGCGCTCCACGCAACGAGTAGGGGCACGACATGGCGTGCCCCTACAAGGCGCCTACATCAATCCTCACGGAGGTAACGATGAACCGCACATGTGCTGCTCTCACGATTCTCGCCGCGCTACTCGCGGCCTGCTCGGTTGATCGAGCGGCGCCAACCTCAGCGGTGGCAGCCGTCGGCGGCGCGACGCCCACGCCATCCATAAGCGCGAGCAGCTGGGGGCCGGAAACGCCACCATTCAACAACGAAATCATCTTGCGCGATGTCACCGGGGGAGGCGGCTTCGGACACGTGAAGTTTCGCCAACCTAACGACGACAACCTGACCGTCCTTTTGGACACGTGGGTGCGCGATCTCGCGCCCAACACGAGCTACCGGTTACAACGCGCGGTGGACACGGATATCAACGACGATTGCACGGGAACAGCGTGGCTGACGCTGGGCCAAGGAGCAACGCCGGCCGCAATCGTCACCGATGACCGGGGCACGGGCCGGGCAGCGCTCTTCCGGACCCTAACCGCGCCGCTTGGGGCGACGTTCGACATCCATTTTCGCGTGATCGACCAGTCGAATGCGGTGGTGCTCGAGAGCGCCTGCTATCAGTTCGTGGTGACGCAGTAAACCGTTAGGCGGCTGCTCCGTGGCACTTCTTGAATTTCTTGCCGCTGCCGCAGGGACATGGGTCGTTACGGCCGACGCCGGCGTAGGGATTGGCTGCAAACGCCGGCTCGGCCACGCCGCCTGCCTTCCCACCGTCGCCACGCTGCACTGACGGTGGCGGAGGGTCGCCGGTCGTGACGAGACCGTCTGCCGCGGCTTTCGAGGCGACCATTGGAGCCTGACGACCACTCGCTCCCGGCAGACCCCCTGCCGGTCCTGTCACCCCGCGACTCGGAGCACGCTGCATCCCGGGCGGAGGCGCCGGATCGACCTGGATCTGCAGCTTGAACCAGCGTTCGGCGAACTTCGCCTGGAGATCGTGCATCAAGCCCATGAACATCTCGAATGCTTCCTGCTTGTACTCGACCAACGGGTCCTTCTGCCCCCAGGCCCGGTAGTAAATGCCTTCGCGCAGCTGATCGAGGTCGTACAGATGGTCTTTCCACTGCTCGTCGATCACGCCGAGGGTCACGTGTGACAACGCCTGCTCGTCGAGCTTCGCCGCACCGATGCGCGACTCGATATCGCGCAAATAGCGGAGCTTCTCCTGGAACGCCTCGCGTCCCGCTTGGTGTGCCACGCGCACCAGCTCGTCGCGCGTCCTGACCTTGGTGGGATCGGTTACCCCCGGAATTGAGATCAGGAATTTCTGCAGGAACTCGGTGTCGATCAGCTCCCGGTCCCATTGACCGGGATCGTCGTACTCGGCGATCAAGGCATCGGCCAGGCGCTCGACCGCGCCGTCGATCATCCGCTGGGCCTCGGCTTTGAGCTCCTCACCGCCCTCGAGCGCATAGAGCCGCTGTGAGTAGATAACCGCGCGCTGCTCGTTCATGACTTCGTCGAACTGCAGCAGCCGTTTCCGGGCCTGGAAGTTCTGCAGCTCGACGCGTTTTTGTGCCTGACCAATCGCGGCCGTCACCCACGGATGGGTGATGACCTCGCCTTCTTCGGCGCCGGTGCGGTCCATGATCCGGGCAATCCGATCCGAGCCGAACAGCCGCATGAGGTCGTCTTCGAGCGACAGGTAGAAAATGCTTTGGCCCGGATCGCCCTGGCGCCCGGACCGGCCGCGCAGCTGGCGGTCGATGCGCCGTGCCTCGTGTCGCTCCGTCCCGATGATGACCAGGCCGCACGGGGGATCCTCGTTGCACTTGTGCTCTTTCAGCTGTGCGTCGGTAAAGTCAGGCTTTTCCAACATCTGTCCGAACGGCGCCTCGCGCGACTTGATGCCGCACACCTGACATTTCTTAACGCCGGGACCGAGTTTGATGTCGGTGCCGCGGCCGGCCATGTTGGTCGCGATCGTGATCGCGCCGGGCTGGCCCGCCTGCGCCACGATCTCGGCCTCTCGCTCGTGGTACTTGGCGTTGAGCACTTCGTGCTTCAGGCCGCGCCGTTTCAACAAGCGCGCGAGCGTCTCGGAGACCTCGACGTTGGTCGTACCCACCAGAATCGGCAGGCTCCGCTTATGCTGGCGCTCCACCTCCTCCATGATCGCGTCGTACTTCTCCTTGCGCGTTTTGTACACGAAGTCGTGCTTGTCCACGCGGCGCACCGGACGATTCGTCGGGATGACGGACACATCGAGCTTGTAGATCTGGTGGAACTCGGTCTCTTCCGTTTCGGCGGTGCCCGTCATGCCGGCGAGCTTCTCATACATGCGGAAGTAGTTCTGAATCGTGATCGTCGCGAGCGTCTGGGTTTCCTCGCGCACGGCCACGCCTTCCTTCGCCTCGACGGCCTGGTGGAGCCCGTCGGACCAGCGGCGGCCCGGCATCAGCCGGCCCGTGAACTCGTCCACGATGAAGACCTGCCCGTCCTGGACGACGTACTCGACGTCCTTCTCGTACAACGCGTGCGCCTGCAGCAGCTTGTGGATGATGTGCAGCGTCTCGCTCTTTGCGGCGTACTCCGCTTCCACGACGCGGCGCCGCTCGATTCGCTCGGCCGCCGTCAGATCGTGGTCGTGCTCGAGCTCATGGACGGCGTGCGAGATGTCCGGCACCACGAACAGGGTCGGGTCCTGCGGGGACATCGTCTCGACACCCTGATCGGTGAGGTGGACCGAACGGCCGCGCTCATCCATGACGAAGAACAGGTCGTCCTCGACGTCCCGCATCTTCTGGTCACGCGCAGGGAGCTTGCGGTCCGCGAGGCGGTCGAGCTCGACACGCTGTACGAGGTGCTTGACACCCTGCTCGTTCAGCAGCTTCAGCAGCTTCTTGTTCTTGGGCATGCCAAGCTGCGCTTTGTAGAGCAGCTTCGCACCTTCATAGTTGGTGTCGGTACTCTGCAGCAGCGGCTCGCCGCGGGCGATGAGATCATTCACGATCCCGGTCTGCTTGCGGACCAGCTGCACGACCTGCGCGTTGTACTGCGCGTATTTCTCATCCGACTCGGCGCCAACCGGACCCGAGATGATCAAGGGGGTCCGCGCTTCGTCGATGAGGATCGAATCGACCTCGTCGATGATCGCGTACACATGGCCGCGCTGCACGCGGTGCTCCAGGCTGAACACCATGTTGTCGCGCAGATAGTCGAAGCCGAATTCGTTGTTGGTCCCGTACGTGATGTCGCATAGGTAGGCGGCGCGCCGCTCCGGCGTCGACGGCTGCGTGTCGTCGATACAGCCGACCGTCAAGCCGAGCCACTTGAAGAGGTGGCCCATCCACTGCGAGTCGCGCCGCGCGAGGTAATTGTTGACGGTGACGAGGTGCGTGCCCCGCCCCGCGAGCGCGTTGAGATACAGCGGCAGCGTGGCGACCAGCGTCTTTCCCTCACCAGTCGCCATTTCCGCGATCTTGCCCTGATGCAGCACGATGCCGCCGATCAGCTGCACGTCGTACGGCACCATATCCCACTTCATCGGGTGCCCGGTGACGATGACCTCGGTCCCGAGCAGCCGGCGCGCCGCTTCGCGGACGGTCGCGAATGCCTCAGGCAGCAGATCGTCGAGGGTGCGCTGCAGCTCTTTGACGAACGTCTCTTCCGCCTCCGCCAGCTGGCTGCTGAGATCGGCACGCTTCTCGGGATCGGGACAGTCGTGCTTTTCCTGCTTGACGCGCTCGACCTCCGCCTGGAGCCCTCCCGTGCGCTGCGCGATCATCTCGCGGAACCGGGCGGTCTGTGCCTGAAGCTCGCTGTCGCTGAGATTCTTGAGACGCTCTTCGTGCTTGTGAATCGCATCCACGATCGGCTGGATGCGCTTCAGCTCGCGGTCGAATCGCGTCCCGAAGATCTTGGTGAACAGACGGTTTGCCATATCCCTCTAGCGGTAAAGCCCCCGGGCCGCGATGTACTCGCGGACCGGCTCAGGCACTAAATATCGAATGGAACGCCCCTGCTTGAGGCGCTCGCGGACCTGGGTGGCGGAAAGGTCGATGGTGGGTACCGGGATCACCCTGCTGATGAGGGGGTGTCGCGGGACCGTCGCCCCGGGCCGTGCGAATACGACAATGTCGGCGAGCCCAGGCAGGGCTTCCACTTCCCACCAGGCGGCCAGATCCCGGGCCGCATCCGCCCCTAGCAATAACGCGAACCGGTTCCCCTGCTCCCGCTCCGCCAGCGCGCGCAGGGTGCGGACGGTATAGGAGGGCGTCGGCAAACCCAGCTCCACCCGCTCGACCCCCAGCCGCGGATTGCCCGCCACCGCCAGATCGAGCATTTCGGCGCGCTGCTCGGCGGTTGCCTGATGCGCCGCGCGCTTGAACGGCTGCTCCCGGGCCGGCAGAAAGCGAATCGAGGAGCCGTTGCCCAGCGCGTCGGCCGCTGCTTCCGCCACGATCAAATGCGCCACATGGACGGGGTCGAACGATCCCCCGAACAGCGCGTTCACACCGCTCAGGAGGGAGTCGCGCTGGAGTCCGCGACCACGGGACAGCTGCGGTCGAGCTGCGCCGCGTTCGGGTAGTAGCGCCGCAGATGCGCGCAGGTTTCCTGCTTCTCCTCTTTGTAGCCAATGGCCTGATAGCTGTCCACCAGCCGCAGCAGCGCGTCGGGCGCGCGCGCGGCACGCGGGTAATTGGCGATCACATCCTTGAAATAGATGATCGCCGAATCGAATGCCTTGCGGCGGAAGTAGAACAGGCCGGTCTTGTAGGACTTCTCCGCAAATTGATTCTCGAGCCGCTGCACGTGGGGGCGCGCGCGGCCCGCCGCCTCGCTCTCCGGATAGCGGGCCGCCAGCTCCTGGTAGATCGCCAACGCGGTCTCACCGTAGCTCGGGTCGAGCTCGGGGCGATGCCACAGCTTCAGATTGGCGTCGCCTGCGCGCAGCAACGCGGTGGGGGCGTACTCGGAAGTCGAAAAATCATCCGCGACCTTACGGAAGTCGGACGCCGCCTGGACGTACTCACCCATCTGGAAGGAACACTCGGCGAGGTAATAGCGCGTCTGCGCCAGCTGGGGTTGGCTGGGCCCGAACTCGTACGTCAGGCGCTGCAGGCCCAACTGGGCATGCCGGAAATCGCCGCGCCGGAACTGCTGCATCGCTTGATCGAGACCGACGGCCGGATCCGGCGCCGGCGGTGGCTGTTTCGCCGAGCGCCGGCCCGGATGGCAGGCGACGCCCGCGACGAGCAACCCACAGGCCAATACTTCCAAGATTCGCTGCTGCCTCATTCCGGCTCAGCCTTTCCCAACTTGTTGAGCTTTTCCTGGGCTCGCTGGGAGATCGTGTCTCCCGGCGTGCCGCCCGCAAGCGCCTGCTGATAACTGTCCATCGCGCCGGCGATATCGCCCTGCGCGAGGCGCACATCGCCAAGGCCGAGGAATGCGGCGCGCACGACGTCCGGCGATGCTCCCGGAGCCGTAGCGCGCCGGAACCAATCCTCCGCGTCGCCCGGTCGCCCGCTCTCGAGCGCCATCTGTCCCGCGACGAGCGCGCAGAGCCCCAGCCCTTCCCGCGCCGACTCGACGACCGACGCCGCGCGTTGCCGGCGGATGACCCCTTCAAAGACACGCACGGCGGTGCTGCAGTCTCTAACCCGGACAAGCGTCATTCCGTATACGTACAGTAGCGAGTCGGCGCGGGCCGCGTCGACAGCCGACGCCGCTGCAACCGGCAACAGCGCCACCGCTTCGGCCGTATCGCCGCGCTCGACCGCATCCAGCGCCGCCAGCACGACATAGCGGCCCAGCGGGCGCCGCGGGGCCACCTCGCGCAGGCCGGTCAACGCGCTCGCCAGGGCCGTCCGGTCGTTCGCCGTGAGGGCGGCGCGCGCCACGCGGTCCAGACCGTCCGCCGCTTCGTCTGCGCGCGAGCGATCACGCTTGGCAAGGGTGCGGTACGCATCCGCCGCGAGCTGGTAATCTTCGGCGTGCATGGCGGACGCCCCGACCTTCGCGAGCAGGCCTGCGCTGCTCGCGTTCGCCTTACGGGCGAGCTCATACTCTGCGAGCGCGTCCACATACGCGCTGGCCGCATAGGCGCGGTCGCCGAGCTCTTCGTGGTTGGACGCGGAGCGCGTGCATGACATAACAAGCAGCAGCAGCGTGATCCCGGCGCGCTTCATTTCCTTTTCTTCTTTGTCGGCGCCGGCTCGTCCAGCATCGCGGCCTGAGCGGCGCCGGCGCCTACCGGGGTGACGTCGGAGCGGGACAGCAGCGCGAGGTAGGCCTCCACGCGAGGATCTTCCGGCCGCCTGGTGCGCAGCTCTTCCCACACGGCCCGCGCGCCCAGACCGTCGCCGGCGAGATAACAGGCGAGTCCCAGCATCGCGGCAGCGTCGAGGAACGAGGGACGCTCGCGCACGATCCGCTGGAAGTGCTCGTGCGCGTCGAGCGCCCGCCCCGCTTCGAGCAAGAGCCGTCCGAGCTTGTAGCGCAGGTCGTGAAATCCTGGTCCGAGCGCGAGCGCCGCTTCATACTGCGCGATCGCCTCGTTGAGCCCGCCCGCCTCGAGGTAGGCTTGCCCCATCGCGGCGTGCTGATTGGCGAGCTTGGCCGCGACGTGGCCGTGAAAGCCGCCCCGGCGCTCCGTGGTGATCTGCCGGGCACGCCGCAACACGGCATTGGCCTCTTCTTCGCGCCCCAGCTCGTTGAGGACAAGCGCGCGGTGAATCAAGGCTTCGATGTAATTGGGATTCAGCGTGAGTGCGCGATCGAGCTGCTCCAGCGCCGTGTCCGGCTGTCCCACGAGCGAGTACGAAAGCCCCAGCAAATGATGCGCGTCTGCAAAGGCGCGACCCGTCGCGACGACCTCTTCGAGCAGGTGAATCGCGCCGTAATAATCCTGCAGCTGAAACCGTTCGTTAGCCTGCTCGACTAGATGCTCGGGACTGACGTCCATGAACCTCCTCGTACCAGTCGACGAACTTCCGGATGCCCACTTCGATCCCGACCTTAGGCCGGAACCCGAGCACGCGGCCAGCGTGCTCCAGATCCGCGTCCGTCAGCCGCACGTCGCCCGGTTGATCGGGATGCCGCTCGATCGTGGGCTCGCGGCCGAGCGCGGCGCCGATCAGCGCGATGAGGCGGTCGAGTCGTACCCGCGCGCCGCCGCCGACGTTCACGATCTCGACGCTGCCAGGACGGGCGGTCCCCGTCCACTCCAGCCCGGCGAGGACGCCATCGATGCAGTCGGTAATATAGGTATAGTCGCGCTCGCTCGACCCATCCCCATGCATGCGGATCGGCCGCCCCCTGGCGATCAGATCGGTGAACTTGTGGATCGCGAGGTCCGGCCGCTGTCGCGGCCCGTAGACCGTGAAGAAACGCAGGCACATGATGCGCAGGGGATACAGATGAGCGAAGGCGTACGCGAGCAGCTCGCCGGCCCGCTTGCTCGCCGCGTACGGTGAAATCGGCGAGACCGCGGGCTTCTCCTCGTCGAACGGCGCCGGCGTCGCGTTCCCGTACACCGATGACGACGAGCCAAAGACGATGCGCGTCACACCCGTGCGCCGCGCCGCATCGAGCAGGCGGGCCGTCGCGGTGACGTTCGCCTCCATGTAGGAGCCGGGATCCTCGAGCGACGGACGCACTCCCGGCTTCGCGGCGAGGTGAATGATCGCCTCGACGCCCTCGAGTGGGAGCGGATCGCGGGCTACATCGGCCTCGATGAACGTGAAGCCGGATAGCTTGCTCATCCCCTGCAGATTCCGCTCTTTCACCTCGCGCGCGTAGAACGCGTCGAAGTTGTCGACCCCGGTGACCTGCACTCCTCGCGTCAGCAACGCTTCGCCGAGATGCGAGCCGATGAATCCGGCTGCGCCGGTCAGGAGCACCTTGTGCGGAGGGGGGCTCATCGCGCCGCTGCTCCCTCGCGCGCCACTACGTCACGGAAATACTCGATCGTGCGGCGCAGGCCGTCCTCCAGCGTCACCTTCGGCTCCCATCCCAGAGTCTCGTGCGCCCGCGCGATATCGGGCTGGCGCACCTGGGGATCGTCGATGGGCAGGGGGCGCTCGACCACGCTGCTCTTGCTGCCGGTCAACTTCAGCACGCGGTCGGCGAGCTGGCGAACCGTGAATTCGTGCGGATTGCCGATGTTTGTCGGCTCCGGTGTGCCCCGCTCGAACAGCCCCACGATGCCCTCGATCAAGTCATCGACGTAACAGAACGAGCGCGTCTGCGACCCGTCGCCGTACACGGTGAGCGGCTCTCCGCGCAACGCCTGCACGATGAAATTCGAGACCACGCGTCCGTCGTTGGGGCGCATCCGTGGCCCGTAGGTGTTGAAGATCCGCACGATGCGGGTGTCGAGTCCGTGGAAACGGTGATAGGCCATCGTCAGGGCCTCGGCGAAGCGTTTCGCTTCATCGTACACGCCGCGGGGCCCCACCGGATTCACGTTGCCCCAGTACGACTCCGGCTGCGGATGGACCAGCGGGTCGCCGTAGACTTCCGACGTCGAGGCGAGCAGGAAGCGGGCTTGCTTCGCCATCGCCAGCCCCAGGGCCTTGTGGGTACCGAGGGCGCCCACTTTCAGCGTCTGGATCGGGAGCTCGAGGTAATCGACGGGGCTCGCGGGACTGGCGAAGTGGAGCACGCCATCCAGCGGCCCTTCGACCTCGATGTAGCGCGTGACGTCCTGGTTGGCGAAGCGAAACCGTGGATGCGACCCGAGGTGCTCGAGATTCGCCGGATTACCGGTGATGTGATTGTCCATTCCCAGCACGTCGTACCCGAGCGCCAGGAATTTGTCGACGAGATGGGATCCGAGGAATCCGGCGGCGCCCGTTACGAGGACGCGCATCCGAGCCGGCGGCCGATGCTATCGTAGGTAAACCCGAGCCGGCCCAGCTTGACGGGGTCGTACAGGTTGCGCCCATCCACGATCAGCGGCCGGTTCAGCAGCTGCTTGATCCGTGCAAAATCGGGGTTGCGATACTCCAGCCATTCGGTCACGATCGCCAGCGCATCGGCGCCGCTCAGGGCGTCGTACGCGTGCGTCGCGTACTTGACGCGCGCGCCGAGGTGCCGCGCCGCGGTTTTCATGGCCGCCGGATCGTGCACCTGCACCTGCACGCCCTCGCACAACAGCGCCTCGACCAGCACCAGCGCGGGACTTTCCCGGACGTCGTCGGTCTCGGCTTTGAACGCGAGGCCCCAGACCGCGACGGTTTTCTGCTTCAAGGGACCGAGATGCCGCTTCAGCTTCTCGAACAGCACGTGCTTTTGCGCATCGTTCGCGGACTCGACGGCCTGCAGGACATCGAGCGGCACCTCGCTCTCGCTCGCGGTGCGGATCAGCGCCTTGACGTCCTTGGGAAAGCAGGAGCCGCCGTAACCCGGCCCGGGAAACAGGAACCCCTGGCCGATGCGCCGGTCGCTGCCGATGCCGCGGCGCACGTGCGTGACGTCGGCGCCGACCGCTTCGCACAGCCGCGCGATCTGGTTCATGAATGAGATGCGCGTCGCCAGCATGGCGTTGGCCGCGTACTTGGTCATTTCCGCCGACGGGATATCCATCACGATCAGCGGATTGCCGGTGCGGACGAACGGCGCATAGAGCTCTTCGATGACTTTCGCCGCGTGGTCGGAATCTACGCCCACGACGACGCGGTCCGGCTTCATGAAATCCTCGACCGCCGCGCCTTCCTTCAGGAACTCCGGATTCGAGCAGACATGGAACGGCGTCTTGGTGTGGCGCGCGATCTCCGCGCGCACCTTCTCCGCCGTCCCCACCGGCACGGTGCTCTTCGTGACCACCAACTTCGTGGCGTTCATGTGCTGCCCGATGGTCCGGGCCACGTCGAGCACGTGCTGGAGATCGGCCGAACCGTCCTCGTCGGGCGGTGTGCCCACGGCGATGAAGATGACCTCGGAGCGCTCGACCGCCTGCGCGACGTCGGTGGTGAATCCGAGGCGGCCCTCGCGCTGGTTGCGCACGACCATGGGCTCGAGCCCCGGCTCATAAATCGGAATCTTGTTCTGCTTGAGTGAGGCGATTTTGGCCGCGTCCACGTCGGCGCACAGCACGTCATTGCCGGTTTCCGCGAGACACGCGCCCACCACGAGGCCTACATACCCGGTGCCGGCAATGGCTACCTTCACGCGCGCGATCCTCCCTTGGGTTCACGGGGCAGCACGTGCCGCGTATCCACTGTCGCGCGTGCGTGCCGCTTCACGAGCTGGTAGTCCACCGAGCTGTGGTCGGTAATGATCATGACACAGTCGACGCTCCGCAGCGTTTCAGCGGTCAACGGCTGGGAGGACAATGTAATGCCTTCTTCCTGAATCGTCGGCACGTGGGGGTCGTGATAGGACACCTGCGCGCCGCGCTGATGCAGCAAGCGGATGACGTCGAGCGCCGGACTCTCGCGGATGTCGTCGATGTTCTTCTTGTAAGCCACGCCCAGGAGCAGCACTCCGCTGCCGCGCGCGGCTTTGCCCTGCTCGTTGAGTGCGTCGACCACCTTTCCCACCCAGAACTCCGGCATCTCGGCGTTCAGCTCGCCGGCGAGCTCAATGAAGCGGGTCTTGTAATTCAACGTCCGCATCTTCCACGCGAGATAGTGAGGGTCGAGCGGGATGCAGTGCCCGCCGACGCCCGGTCCCGGGGTGAACTTCATGAACCCGAACGGCTTCGTCGCCGCCGCCTCGATCACTTCCCATACGTCGACGCCGAGCTTGTCGCACACGATCGCCATCTCATTGGCGAGTCCGATGTTCACGCTGCGGAACGTGTTCTCGAGAATCTTCACGAGCTCGGCCGCTTCGGGGGATGACACGGGCACGAGTGTATCGATCGCCGGCTGATACAGCGCGAGGGCAACCTTGAGGCACGCCGGCGTGATGCCGCCGACCACCTTCGGGGTGTTGCGGGTGTTGAACCGCTCATTGCCCGGATCGACGCGCTCGGGCGAGAACGCCAGAAAGAAATCCTCGCCAACTTTGAGCCCCGTCGACTCCAGCGACGGCAGCATCAGCTCACGGGTCGTGCCGGGGTACGTCGTCGACTCGAGCACGACGAGCTGGCCCTTGCGCAGGGCACGCCTGACCGACTCGGTCGCCGCGAGCACGTAGCTCACGTCCGGGTCCTTCGTTTTGGAGAGCGGCGTCGGGACACTGATCGAGATCACGTCGGGCTCTTTGAGGCGCCCGAGGTCGGCGGTCGCCGAGAATTGCTTCGCCTGCACCGCGTCTTCAACCGACGCGTCCAGCACATCCTGGATGTGGGAGTGGCCGCCGTTCAGCGAATCGACGACCCGGGCGTTCACATCGAAGCCCAGCACACGATAGCCGGCGCGAACCAGCTCCATCGCGAGAGGCAGGCCGACATAGCCGAGTCCAACGACGCCGAATACGGCGGTGCGGTCCTTCGCCTTGGCGAGAAGCGTATCAACCAATGTGGGTGCAGCCGCAGTCGCAGTCATGGAGTCTCCGGGGCGCCGCCACGAGCCAACGAGCGGGAGGCGGCTTCCAGCACACGGACGACGCGGACGCCGTCCTCGGCAGTCGCGCGGGGCGCCTCCGCCCCTCTCGCGGCACGCACAAAATGCGTCAGCTCGGCCGCGAGCGGTTCCACGGCCGGGATCCGAGGTATAAAGATGTCGCCTTCACGGATCGCCAGGCTCTCGCCGAAGGAGCCGTATTCGGGCGGACGGTCGACACCCTTGTCGTAGATCCGCAGCTTTTCCCGGGGCTCCATGTCGTCGAACACGACCATTTTTCTGGCGCCTACCACCGTGAGCTTCCGTTCCTTGTGAGGATCGAGCCAGGACATCTGGACGTGCGCAAGCACCCCGCTCGCGAACTCCATCGCCAAAAACACGACGTCCTCAATGGCGGGCTGCAGATAACTCTTGCCGTGTGCAGCGACCCGTACAGGCTGCTCCCCAAGCAAGTAAAGTGCCACTGACACGTCATGGGGTCCAAAGCTCCACAGCGCGTTTTCGTCCTTTCGCACCTGCCCCAGGTTCACACGCAGGCCATACAGATAGAATACTTTCCCAAGCTCGCCCTTCTGTACCATGTCCCGGAGCCGCTCCACCGCGGGATGGTAGACGAGCAGGTGACCGGCCAGCACGGGTACCCCCCGCTCCGCCCCTTGGCGCGCCACCGCCTCGGCGTCGCGTACGCTCAGGGCGAACGGTTTCTCGACCAGGACCGGCTTGCCGGCTTCTATGGCCTGCTGCGCGACAGCCGCATGCGTCGCCGCCGGCGACGCGACGATCACCGCGTCGACGGCTCCAAGCAGCGCGGCGACATCCGCCGTCACCAGCGCCGCCGGGTACTGCCGCGCGAGGCGCTCGCGAACCTTCGTATCGGTATCGCACACAGCCGCCAGCTCGGCCTCGGCCAGGCCGGCGACCGTGCGGACGTGATTGCGCCCCCAGGCCCCGGCGCCCACCACGCCGACCCTGAGGCGCTTCACCGATAGAATCCGCGGACCGCATCGATGACCCGATCGAGCTGTGCCCGGGTGAGCTCCGGATAGATCGGCAGTGAAATTGCCTCGCGGGCGGCGCGCTCGGCCTGCGGCAGGCTGCCGTCCGTGTAGCCGAGATGTGCGAAGCAGGGTTGCCGGTGCAAGGGGATCGGATAGTACACGGCGTGTCCGACCCCTTCCTTCTTTAGATGCTCCTGCAGCTGGTCGCGCCGTTCGGCCCGCAGCGTATACTGATGGAAGATGTGCTCGTTCGCCGGATCCACGACCGGCGCCGTGACCTGCGGGACTTCGCCAAACGCCTTCGTGTAGTAGGCCGCGTGCTCGCGCCGCTTGGCGGACCATTGCGCGAGATGCGGCAGCTTGGCGAGCAGCACGGCGGCCTGGAGCGTGTCGAGGCGCGAATTGGTGCCGACTTCGTCGTGATGATACTGCTTGGCGCCGCCGTGCAGTCGCAGCTTCTTGAGACGGTCGGCGGCCGCATCATCCGACGTCACCATCATCCCGCCGTCTCCCCACGCGCCGAGGTTCTTGCTTGGGAAGAAGGAATAGCCGGTCACCCACCCCAGCTCGCCGGCGACGCGCCACTCGCCGTCGATCTTGCGCCGGGCGCCGATCGCCTGGGCCGCGTCCTCGATGATCTTCACTCCCCGCGACTGCGCGATGGCCATCAGCTCGAGCATGTCCGCCATCTGGCCGTAGAGATGCACCGGCATGATCGCGCGTGTTCGAGACGTCACCGCGCGCTTCACCGCGGCGGGATCGATGTTGAATGTGTCGGGCTGGATATCGACGAAGACCGGCGTGCCGCCCGCGTTATGGATCGTCCCCGCGGTGGCGAAGAAGGTGAACGGGGTCGTGATCACCTCGTCGCCGGGCTTAAGATTGAGCGCGTTGAGCGGCAGCAGCAGCGCATCGGTCCCGCTCGCACAGCCGATGCCGTGTTTCGCGTGCGAGAGACGCGCGATTTCGGTCTCGAGCCGCGGCACTGCAGGCCCCATGATGAACTGTTGGGTCTCAACCACGCTCATCAGGCCCGAGAGCACGTCATCCTTGATCGTCGCGTATTGCGCGACGAGATCGAGCATCGGGACGTTCATGAGGCGCCGGCTTTCACCCGCGACGGCTTGGTCTGCCGCAGCGATCCGGCCGACTCCTCGTAGGTGGCCCCGCACACGCTGCACGCTGCGCGCCCCCCGCTGGGATGCAAGCGCTCACCACATTGGCACATCCAGCCGACGCGCCGCGCCGGTACGCCGACCATGAGCCCATAGGCCGGGACGTCGGAGGTGACCACCGCGCCGGCGCCGATAAAGACATACTCGCCCAGGGTGACGCCACAGATGATCGTCGCATTCGCACCGATCGAGCTCCCGCGTTTCACGAGGGTGCGGCGATATTCGTTCTTGCGCGGCACGTGGCTGCGCGGATTCATCACGTTGGTGAAGACACAGGAGGGGCCGCAGAACACGTCGTCCTCCAGCTCAACGCCTTCGTAGATCGAGACGTTGTTCTGGATCTTGACGTTGTTGCCGATCTTGGTGCCGGGCATCACGACGACGTTCTGGCCGAGGTTACAGCGCTCGCCGATCACCGCACCGGGCATTACATGCGAGAAGTGCCAGATCTTGGTCCCGCTGCCGATCTTTGCGCCCTCGTCGACGTAGCTGGACTCATGTGCGAAGTAGCTCAGACCCCGATGATCTTGCACTCGAGCTCCAGAGTGATGCCCGTCTTTTTCGCCACCGTCTTGCGGAGGTGTTCGATCACCTTCAGAACGTCGCTGGCGGTCGCGGTTCCCTTATTGATGATGTAATTGGCGTGTTGCGTCGACACCTGCGCGCCGCCGATCGAGAAGCCCTTGAGGCCGCACTCGTCGATCAGCATACCGGCGGTCTTGGTGCCGCTCGGATTCGTGAATGTCGAGCCGCAGCACGGCTGGTCGAACGGCGTCCCCGCCTTCCGCCAGCGGAACAGCTTGCCCTGAAGCTCCTTCAACTTCGTCGGAGACTCCTCGCCGAGACCGAGCTTGGCCTCGAGTACGATGCCTTCGAGGTTGGATGAGCGGTACTTGAAGATGATCTGCTTGCGCGACAGCTGTTTGATCTTCCCTTTCGGATCCATCACCGTCACTTCGGTTACGACTTCCGCGAATTCGGCGCCGTGGCAACCGGCGTTCATGAAGATGCCGCCACCCACGGTTCCCGGAATGCCGACGAAGCGCTCGACGCCCGCGAAACCCGCATCGGCGGTGCGCCGCGCCAGGAGTGGCGTGGGCAGGCCCGCACCAACGATCGCCGTGGCACCTTTCATCTCGAAGCGGTCCAGGCCTTTCCCCATCCGAATCACGACGCCGGGGAAGCCGCCGTCTTTGACGAGCAGATTCGATCCCAGGCCCACCACGACCCAGGGCAGACCGCGCTCCTGCGCCAGATCCAGGGCGCGCGCCACGTCCTCGCTGTCGGCCGGCAGCGCCAGGTAGCGCGCCGGGCCGCCGATCCGCCAGGTCGTCAACCGGGCCATCGGCTCGTTTTCGAGCAGCTTGCCGCGGAATTTGATCTTGGGCGCGGCGGGCGGCGCCGCGGGCGTGCCTGTCTTGGCCGGAGCTTTCCCTACGCTCTTACGGCTGCCGCTCGTCCGGCGGTCGGAGACGGTCTTTCGGCTTTCGCTCTTTCGTGCCATTCCTGTAAGCTCCTAACGCTCCCGGTTCGACTGCGGAGCGCAATGATCGCATCACACGCGGCACTCGCCGCGGACATGGTCGTCGTATACGGTACCCGGTGCACCAGCGCGGCGCGCCGGATGGCGTAGTCGTCAGCCTGCGTGAACTTCCCGAGCGGGGTGTTGATCAATAAATGCACTTCGCCCGACACGATCAGGTCGATCGCGTTGGGACGCCCCTCGTGCACTTTCATCACTCGCTCGGCCGGCACCCCGCGGCCGCGTAGATACCGCTCCGTGCCTTCGGTCGCGAGGATCCGAAAGCCCAGCTCGTGAAAGCGGCGCGCGATCGGCAGGACGCTCGGCTTGTCGTGGTCGTTCACCGTCACGAAGACCGCGCCCGCGAGCGGCAAGCTGCCTTCCGCCGCGATCTGGGCCTTGGCGAACGCCATGCCGAAGCTGTCGGCCAGTCCCATCGCCTCCCCGGTCGACCGCATTTCCGGCCCCAACACTGTATCCACGCCGGGCAGCTTAGTGAAGGGGAAAACGGCTTCTTTGACCGCCACCCCGGCGACGGGAAGCTCATCGGGAATGCCCAAATCGTCCAGTGTCCCCCCGGCCCCCCCCCCCGCCCCCCCCCCCCCCCCCCCCCCCCCCGCCCCCCCCGAACGTTCATGAGCCCGACCACCCCGAGCGCCTTCGCGAACGCCTGCGTATGGCGGCGCATCTCCTCCACCTGCTGGTCGCCGATCAGGTATGGCGGCAACACGCAGGCCGAGTCGCCCGAGTGCACCCCGGCATCCTCGATATGCTGCATCACGCCGCCGATGACGCACCGCTTCCCGTCGGCGATCGCGTCGACGTCGGCTTCGAACGCGTCCTCAAGGAAGTGGTCGATCAGCACTGGATGCTCCGGCGCCACGCGCGCGGCTTTGACGAAGTACTCGCGCAACGAGCCGTCGTCGTAGACGATTTCCATGGCGCGGCCGCCGAGCACGTACGAGGGACGCACCAGCACGGGATACCCGATCCGCTGCGCCACGGCGACCGCCTCGTCGACCGAGCGCGCGATGCCGTTGGGCGGCTGCGTGACGCCGAGGCTGTCGGCCAGCTTCTCGAAGCGCTCGCGATCCTCGGCGATGTCGATCGCGTCGGGAGACGTGCCAAGGATCCGCACGCCGGCAGCGGCCAGCGGCTGGGTGAGCTGCAACGGCGTCTGGCCGCCGAGCTGCACCACGACTCCTTTTGGCTTCTCCCAGCGCGTGATTTCCAGGACATCTTCGAACGTGAGCGGCTCGAAGTACAGTTTGTCGGAGATATCGAAGTCGGTCGACACCGTCTCCGGATTCGAGTTGATCATGATCGTCTTGTAGCCGAGCTCGCGGAACGCGAGTCCCGCGCGGACGCAGCAGTAGTCGAACTCGACGCCCTGCCCGATGCGATTGGGACCGCTGCCGAGAATCACGATGCCCTGCTCGCCGAGCGGCTCGGATTCGTTTTCTTCGTCGTAGGACGAATACAGATACGGCGTCGACGACGGGAACTCGCCGGCGCAGGTGTCGACAGTCTTGTAGGCCGGGTGAATGCCGAGCTTCCAGCGTTGCTCACGCATCGCGGTCTCGGTGGTGTCGCGCAGGACGGCGAGCTGGTGGTCCGAGAACCCGAGGCGTTTCATCCGCTTGAGATCGGGTCCGCTGACGGTGCGCAACGCGGTGAACCAGCGCTCCGCTTCGACCAACTCCTCGAGTTGATAGAGGAACCAGGGATCGATGCCGGAGGCGTGCGCCATCTCTTCCACAGACAGACCGGCCTCGAACGCGCGCTTGATCTGGAAGATCCGCTCCGGCGTCGGCGTGCGGAGCGCGACGCGCAGGTCTTCGGGCGAGGCGCTCGTCAGCCGGTCGTCCGCGAGCGTCGCGCCCACGATCCACCCCGGCCGGCCGATCTCCAGCGCCCGCAGCCCCTTCTGGAAGGCTTCCTTGAAGGTGCGGCCGATCGCCATCGTCTCGCCCACCGACTTCATCTGCGTCGTCAGCCGGTAGTCCGCCCGCGGGAATTTCTCGAACGCAAAGCGGGGAATTTTGACGACGACGTAGTCGAGCACCGGCTCGAACGAAGCGGGCGTCGTGCGCGTGATGTCGTTGGGCAGCTCGTCCAGCGTGTACCCGACCGCGAGCTTGGTGCCGATCCGCGCGATGGGAAACCCCGTCGCTTTCGATGCCAGCGCGGACGACCGTGACACTCGCGGATTCATCTCGATCACGAGCATCTCGCCGTCTGCCGGGTTGACGGCGAACTGAATGTTGCAGCCGCCTGCCTCGACGCCGATCTCGCGGATGATGGCGATCGCGGCATCGCGCATGCGCTGATATTCGCGGTCGGTGAGGGTCATGGCGGGCGCGACCGTGATCGAGTCGCCCGTGTGTACCCCCATCGGATCGAGATTCTCGATGGAGCACACGACCACGACGTTGTCACGACCGTCGCGCATGACCTCGAGCTCGAACTCCTTCCACCCGAGCACGCTGCGCTCGATGAGCGTCGAGTGCACCGGCGACAGCTCCAGCGCGTGCTCCACCGCCTCCTCGAACTCGGCGCGGTTGTACGCCACGCCGCCGCCGGTACCGCCCAGCGTGTATGACGGGCGGATGATCGCCGGGTAGCCGATCTCCGCCACGGCTTCCAGCGCCGCATCGACCGACTTCACGGTATGGCCGATCGGCGTCGCCAGGCCGATGCGCCGCATCGCCGCGCTGAACTCGGCGCGATCTTCGGCCATGCGGATGGCGCGGGCATCGGCGCCGATCAGCTCGACACCGTACTGCTCGAGCGTCCCGTCGGTGGCGAGCGCCATCGCCACGTTCAGCGCGGTTTGGCCGCCCATCGTCGGCAAGAGCGCGTCCGGCCTCTCGCGCTCGATCACCTTGCGCACCCACTCAGGCGTGACCGGCTCGATGTAGGTGCGGTCGGCCAGTTCGGGGTCGGTCATGATCGTCGCGGGATTCGAGTTCACCAGAATGACGGTGTAGCCTTCCTCTTTCAGGGCCTTCACCGCCTGGGTTCCCGAATAGTCGAACTCCGCCCCCTGGCCGATCACGATCGGCCCGGATCCGAGCAGCAGGATTCGCCGGAGGTCAGTTCGTTTGGGCATTGAGCACGTCCCGCAGCGTATCGTCCAGCGAGCGGCGCGGAGACCATCCCGTCGTGGCCCGCAATTTCTCGCCATCCCCCACCAGGTGTGGAATATCGGCCGGCCGCATCAGCTCGGGGTCCGCCTCGGGAATCGCGCGCACGCCGAGCAGCTCGGCCATCCGGAACAGCACGTCCTCGAGACGCGTCCCGTGCCCGGAGGCGATGTTGTAGACCTCACCGGCCTCTCCCTGCCTGAGCAGTCGCACATAGGCGTCCACAACATCCTGGACGTGCAGCAGATCCCGCACCGGCTCGAGATTCCCGACCTTCACGACCGGCGCCCCGATCTTTTTGGCGAACAAGAGCCGCTGGGCAAAGGCCGGAATGACGAATCCCGCCTCCTGACCCGGGCCGGTGTGCGCGAATGATCGCGCCACGATGACACGTAACCCGGAGCGGCGCCATGCCTCGAGGGCCGCCACTTCCGCGCCCAGCTTGCTGGCCGCGTACGGCGAGCAGGGCGCCGGTGTCTCGGTCTCGCGGCGCGGGACGGACTGCCCGCGCCCGTACACTTCGCCCGTGGACACGACGAGGACAACGGGGTCAGCCTGGTCCCTGCGACGGGCCTCCGCCAGGACGTGCACGAGGCGCGCCGTTCCGCCGGCATTGATGTCCCACGCGACACCCGGGTCGCGCAGCGACACCGTCCCCGATGAAATCGCGGCGAGGTGCACCACCGCGTCATAGGGAAGATCCACGCACTGACGAACCGATTCGGAATCGGTGATCTCGAGCGGCAGCCAGCGCACGCAGGCGCGCTCCTCCGGGGTCAGCCCGTCCTCGCGCTGCGGCTCCGACGGCCGCACCGCGCCGTAGACTTCGCGGCCATCATCCAGCAGCCGGCGGATGAGCCATCGGCCCACGAAGCCGTCTGCACCCGTGACCAGCACCTTCACGCGAGCCGCTCCAGGTCGGCATCGACCATCATTTCGACGAGCTGCGCAAAGCTCACGTGCGGTGACCAGCCGAGCTCCTTGCGAGCGCGGCTCGCGTCCGCGAGCAGCACGTCCACCTCGGCAGGCCGAACGAACCGTTGATCGATCCTGACGTACTGCTGCCAGTCGAGCCCGACATGACTGAAGGCCGCCGCGCAGAGATCGCGAACTGTGTGCATCTTGCCGGTTCCGACCACGTAGTCCTTCGGTTCCGGTTGCTGCAGCATCAACCACATCGCCTCGACGTAATCGCCCGCGAATCCCCAGTCGCGCCCCGACTCGAGATTGCCGAGTCGCAGCTCGTTCGCTTTGCCGAGCTTGATGCGGGCGACCGCATCGGTGACCTTGCGCGTCACGAATTCGAGCCCGCGGCGCGGCGATTCGTGATTGAAGAGAATACCGCTGACCGCGTACAGGTCGTAGGACTCTCGATAGTTGACCGTGATCCAATGGCCATAGGCCTTCGCGACCCCGTAGGGCGAGCGGGGATAGAAGGGCGTGGTCTCGCGCTGCGGCGTTTCCACCGCCTTGCCGAACATTTCCGAGGAGCTCGCCTGATAGAAGCGCGCGTGCGGATGCGCGAGGCGAATGGCTTCGAGCAAGCGCGTGACGCCGAGCGCCGTGAACTCCCCTGTCAGCACGGGCTGCGTCCAGGATGTCGGGACGAAGCTCTGGGCGGCGAGGTTGTAGACCTCGTCGGGCTTGGCGTCACGGATCACGGTGGTGAGCGAGTGCTGGTCGAGCAGGTCGGCGGCGACCACGTGCACGCGGTCCAGGAGATGCCCGATGCGCTCATAGGAGTCGTGCGAGGTGCGCCGCACAACGCCGATGACCTCGTACCCCTTGCTGAGGAGCAGCTCGGCGAGATACGAGCCGTCCTGCCCCGTAACCCCGGTAATCACGGCGGTCTTGCCCGGTTTCCGGGGTTGTCGGGCCTCGGTGGCCGGTTTAGGTTTAGGCCTCTTTGCGGCGTCCCTTGAACTCATTTGTCGTCGGATCGAACTATGGCTCGAGTGTGTGAGATTTGTGGCAAAGGTCCCATCACGGGACACAACGTCAGCCACGCGAACAACAAGACCCCCCGCCGCTGGTACCCCAACCTACAGCGCGTCCGCGTCGTGGTGAACGGCGTGGTGCGCCGGATCCGCGTGTGCACGCAATGCATCAAGTCCAACCGGGTGGCGAAAGCTTCATAAAAAAAGGGGACCCGTCGGGTCCCCTTGTGTGTTGCCCTTCCCGCCGTCTCGTTTCACTCACTCAATAATTCGATCCGGGCCACGTCGGCGCCATCACCGACGCGATGCCCCAGCTTGACGATCCGGGTATACCCACCGGGCCGCGCGGCGAACCGCTTGCCGATCTCGGCGAACAGTTTGGTCGTCACTGCTTTGTCCTTCAGCCGCCGCTCGACCAGCCGACGCGCGTGCAGATCCCCGCGGCGCGCGAGCGTGATGAGCCGCTCGGCGAACGGACGCAGCTCCTTTGCCTTCGCCTCGGTGGTCTGAATGCCGCCGTGCCGGAAGAGACTGGTCGCCATGTTGTTCAGCGTCGCCTTCTTGTGGCTCGACGTCCGCGAGAGCTGGCGACCCTTGGCGCGATGCCGCATTACTCTTCCTCGGTTCCCGTCAGCTGCGCCTGCGGCGCCGTCCCAGCATCGACGATATGAATGTCGCCGCCCGGCGTCTCCTCGAGCTGCATCCCGAAGTTCAGATTCTCGCGGCGCAGCAGCTCGGCGATTTCACCGAGCGCCTTCTCCCCGACGTTCTTGACCTTCAGCAGATCGTCTTCCTTGTAGCGCACCAGGTCGCCCAGCGTACGGATGTTCGAGTTCTTGAGCGAGTTCACCGAGCGCACCGACAATCCGGCGTCGTCGATCGCACGCCCCAGCACGTCGCGGAGGCGGCTGCCTTCGGAGCCGTCCGTTCCGGCCGGCTCGCCCTGGACGATCGGCACTTTGCCGAAGTCGACGAAGAAGCGGAAGTGCTCCTGCGCGAGCGCCGCGGCATACGCCACCGCGTCCTCGGGCGAAATCGTGCCGTTGGTCTCGACGGTCAGCGTGAGCCGATCGTAGTCAGTGCGCTGGCCGACGCGCGTCTCCGCCACGGTGAAGTTGGCGCGGCGGACCGGATTGTAGATCGAATCGACGCGGACCACGTCCACCGCCAGCGTCCGGTCCACCGGATGCTGCTCGGCTTCGACGTACCCCCGGCCCTTGTTCACATACAGCTCACCCGCGATGTCGCGGTCGTCCTGCACCGTGAACAACAGCTGCTCGGGGTTCACGATCGTGACCGAACCGTGCTGCTCGAGATCGCGCGCGTAGACCGGCCCGGCCTTGTCTACCTTGAAGCGCAGCACGGCCTCGTCGACTTCGGGAACGAGCACGAGTGTCAGCTGCTTGAGACGCTGAATGATCTGATGGACGTCTTCGACGACGCCCGGAATGGTCTGGTGCTCGTGCACGACGCCGTCGATGCGGAACGCCCAGACCGCGGCGCCACGGAGCGACGACAGCAAGAGCCGGCGCAGCGAATTGCCCAGCGTATAGCCGTAACCCCGCTCCAGCGGTTGGAGCCGGAACTCGGCGGCATTCGGGTTGTCCTCGCGCTTGGTCATTTCGACCAAGTGGGGCCGGACCAACCCCGTCAAATCGAGAGTATTGATCACTTGGAATAGAGCTCGACGATTAACTGTTCTTGTGCCACGATCGGGATGGCGTCACGGGTCGGCCGCTCCGTCATCCTGCCCAGCACTTTGTCAGTGTCCACCTGGATCCAGGAAACCGGTTGTCCACGCCCGAACTGCTCGAGCGCGAGCTTCACCAGCACGAGCTCACGGCTCGCGTCGGCGACTTTCACTTCGTCCCCGATCCGGACACGGTAGGACGGAATGTCCAGCACGCGGCCGTTCACGAGGATATGGCGATGGCGCACCAGCTGGCGCGCCTGCTTGCGCGACGTCGCGAAGCCCATGCGATACACCAGATTGTCCAGCCGGCTTTCGAGGGCCACGAGCAGCGCTTCACCCGTCACACCCGGCTCCTTGATCGCGCGCTCGAACAGATTGCGGAATTGGCGCTCGGAGAGGCCGTACATGCGCTTGACCTTCTGCTTCTCACGCAACTGCTTCGCGTACTCGGACGCTTTGCGACGGCGCCCGGTTGACTGGCCGTGCTGCCCCGGCGCGTACGCGCGACGCTCTACGGCGCATTTCTCCGTGAGGCAGCGCGTCCCCTTGAGAAACAGTTTCGTGCCCTCGCGGCGGCACAACCGGCACACAGGTCCTGTATAACGCGCCATCCTAAACCCGCCGTTTCTTGGGCGGCCGGCACCCGTTGTGCGGAATCGGCGTCACGTCGCGGATCGAGCGGATCTGCAGGCCGGCACTCGCGAGCGCCTGAATGGCGGACTCACGGCCGGACCCGGGCCCCTGCACGCGCACGTGCACGCGCTTCACGCCGAGGTTCAACGCCTCGCGCGCCGCCTGCTCCGCCGCGACCGTCGCGGCGAACGGCGTCGACTTCTTCGAACCCTTGAAGCCGGCCTTACCGGACGAACCCCACGTGATGGCGTTGCCCTGCAGGTCGGTGATGGTGATGAGCGTGTTATTGAACGTCGCGGTGATATGCGCGACGCCCTCGGCCTCGACGACCTTCTTGGTGCGCTTGGCAGCCGGTCGTACCGGTGTCGGTTTGGCCTTGTCCTGTTTCTCTTGCTTCTCTTGCTTCTCTTGCTTTTCCTGCTTTTCCTCGGCCATGTGCCTCTACTTTTTCAGGACGGGCTTCTTCTTGCCCGCGATGGCGCGCCGCGGCCCCTTCTTTGTGCGCGCGTTGGTGTGCGTGCGCTGGCCGCGCACCGGCAGATTCTTGCGATGGCGACTGCCGCGGTAGGTGCCGATGTCCATCAATCGCTTGATGTTCATCGCGACCTCGGTGCGCAGCGCGCCCTCGACCTTGTAGTCCCGCTCGATCACCTGGCGCAGCCGGGCGACTTCGGCGTCCCGCAAATCGCGCACGCGCGCGTCGGGGCTGATGCCCGTCTCCGCGAGAATGCGAACTGAATTGCTGGGACCGATGCCGAAGATGTACGGAAGCGCATATTGGATTTTCTTGTCGCGTGGCAAATCCACGCCTGCAATACGTGCCATGCGTTAACCCTGCCGCTGTTTATGCTTCGGGTTGCGTTTGCAGATCACGCGTATCACACCCCGGCGCGTCACGACCTTGCAGTGCTCGCAGATGGGGCGCACGCTCGAACGTACCTTCAACAGGCTGCTCCGAAAAAAAGAGAACGTTTTCTGGTTGAGTCTTGAACAATAGACGGGGTCGTAACTTCACGCAAGGGGCGCGATTACGGTGCGTTGCGGAGTTCCACCAGCCGCCATTGCTTGCTCTGCAACCGGTACCCAAGGAATAAGGTTTCGTGTCGCAATTCGGTCGTTCCCGTGACCACATAGCGACGGGTTAGCTCTACGAAGCCCTTTCCCGATTCGACTTCGCGGACCGTCGTGATGTCGAGGCCTCGTTCCTCCGCGGGACGCAGATAGCGGCGCAGCAACTCAATGGCCTGCGCCCGGCCGAGCGGCGAGGAAGGGTCCGAGCCGGGGATCTGCAGGACGATGTTCGAGCTCTGACCGACCAGTCCCTCAGGATCGTGCGCCGACCAGGCCTGCTTTGCCTTGTCCGCCGCGGCCGACAGCGTCGCCTGTGCCGCAAGCAGCGTGGGGAGCAGCATCGCAGCAACGGGGAGCCACCGCAAGCACCATCGCATAGGTTCGTTAATACCCTCAATCGAGCGCTTCCACCAGCCGCTGGTAGGCGGCCGCCGGATCGCGCGCTTCGGTGATCGGCCGACCCACCACGAGGTGCGTGGCGCCGCGCCGGACCGCTTCGGCCGGCTCGATTGTGCGGACCTGGTCGCCCGCGGGGTCGCCAGGCCCCCGGATGCCGGGCACGACGATCCACGGTGTCGGGCCAAGCACCTCCCGCAGGAATCCGACTTCGTGTCCTGAAGCAACAATGCCCCGAAGTCCAACCTGCAACGCCGCGCGGGCCAGGCGCTCGGCCTCGAAACCGACGTCGGGAACGCCGCGACCCAGGATGCTTTCGAGCTCGGCCGCGTCGTGCGACGTGAGTACCGTGACACCCACGAGCGCGAGATCCGGTCCCGCGGCGCTCGCCGCCGCCCCCAGCATCGCGCGCCCGCCCAGGCAGTGCACCGTCGCCATCGAGACGCCAAGGTCGCGCGCCGCGGTGACGGCGCCCGCAACCGTATTGGGGATGTCGTGCCACTTGAGGTCGAGAAAGACACGAACGCCGCGCTGCGCAAACTCTCTGATCAACGCCGGTCCCTCGCGCACGTACAGCACCGGCCCCAGCTTCGCCCAGCGCAGCTGCGGGAGCCGCGCCGCGAGCAGGAGCGCATCACGTCCACTGCCCATGTCGAAGGCGACAATCAGCTCAGTCATGGGATAGCTCCCGCGCGATGCGTACCGGCACACGTGGATCGGCCAGCGCTGCCGTGCCGACGGCAACGAGCGACGCGCCGGCGGCACGGTACTCGCGCGCATCTGCTGCAGTCCGAACTCCGCCAACGCCGATGACCGGCATCCCCACGCGCTCGCGTACCCGCCGAGTGGCCAGCACACCGATGGGCAGGAGCGCCGGGCCGCTCAGCCCACCGCTGCCGTTTCCCAGGCGCCGATCGAGCAGCCCGGGCATCGTGTTGACCAGCGTAACCGCTTCGGCGCCCTCCTCGCGGGCCACGCGCGCCATCGCTGGAATATCAGGAAGCACCGGCGACAGCTTGATGGTGAGTGGCCGTGTCGAGGCGCGACGGCAGGCGCGCACCAACTCGGCCAAGGCAACCGGCTCCGAGCCGAACTCGAGACCGCCGGCATTGGTGTTGGGGCAGGAGGCATTGATTTCGAAAGCGGTGATTGCGTCGAGCGGGGTCAGGCGTTCGATCACCCGGATGTAATCGTCGATGGTCGCTCCCGCCACATTGACGATGATCCGCGCGCGCTGCAGCCGCTGTGCGAGCCACGGTAGCTCGTGTTCGGCGACCGCCTCCACGCCGGGATTCGCGAGCCCCACAGCGTTCAGCATGCCACCGCGGAATTCGGCGACGCGCAGTGCGGGATGACCCTGCCGCGGCTCCGGGGTCACCGCCTTCGTGACGATGCCGCCCAGGAGATCGAGATCTATGACATCGTCTAGCTCACGCCCAAAGCCGGCAGTTCCAGCAGCGAGAAGAATCGGATTTTGGAAGGTGGTTCCGAACAGTTCGACCGCGCTCACGGGCGCTCCGGCGCTACTGGCCGGTCGCGTTGGGTGTTTGCAGGAGTCGGGCGAGCGCCGGGACGTGGAGGCGTGACGGGCGCGCGCGCCGGCTGCCCCACCGGCTGGGCGGCGGGTTCGTCGAGCCGTGGGCCGCGCGTCCCCGGAACCGGAATCGCGAAGCGCCGTCCGGAGGACCTCCCGCTGGCGGCGCTCGCAACTGCCACGCCCAACTCCCGAGCGAGCGAGTCCTCCGCCGCGGCGTAGGTGACGCTGGACTCACCGTGGTACGCACGAGTATAGGGAGACGCGGCATAGCGTGTGTCCAGAATCGCGGCGATGGAATCGTGCCGGTCGGGCAACAGCGGGATGGCGGCCACGAGCGCTTTGGGCGCGTATAACGAGCCGGTATCGCTCGCCGCGACCTCGAGAAACAGCTGACCCGCCAGTGCGGGCGCGGCGAGGGAGTCCCGCGCGATTTCGGCGACACGAAAGCCTGCCCCCGAGCTCGCTGGAGACCTGGTCGCTTGACTCACCAGGTCGAGGAGATGCTTAGCGTCGGTATTCCCCGTTTCCGCCCGCGACAGATCCTGGAGCTCCACGATCACTGGCGTGAGATCGCCGCGCTGAGTCGCCTGCATCACCAACAGCCGCTGCACTCGTACCCGCGCCATGCCGGCTTCGCTCGATACGGGGTCGGTAACCGCAGTGGCGCGCCGATAGCGCGCGTCCGCGGCCTGGTAATCACCCTGCGCTGCCCGTCGGTCGCCGTCGGCAATCAGCAATCGTGCCTGCTCGGCAAACGGGATGCGTGTGTGTGCCAGCAACCGCTCGAGCGTCGCGGATGCCATCTCTGGACCACCGACGGCTGCGAGTTGGGCGATCAGATCGGCTCGCTCGATTTCGAAGGTCGGATCCCCGCCTATCGTGTCGATCACGGCCGCCGCTTCAGCGGCGCGCCCAGTTGCGAGCAGCGCGTGCGCGAGCACTGGACGCGCCGCCGGTTCACGCGAGCGTTGCAGATGCTCCACCGCGGCCCCGTAATCCAGCCGCAGCACGGCGGCCTGACCCGCGTAGTATTCGGCCCGGGAGCGGCGCGCCCGATCCTTGGACTTCAAGACCCCATCCACGGCCGCATCCGCCTGGACGGGACGACCCGCCGCCAGCGAGCACTGCGCATCGGCGAGATCGAGCCGTTCGCGCAGCGCCACGTCCTTCGCCACCGGGCGCGCGTGCGAAATGACGTCTGTCGCGTCTTCACAGGACCCCGAACGCGCCAGTCCCTCGGCCTCCAGCACCAACGCATCGTCCACCCAGCGACTCTTGGGGTGCTTGATGACGACGGCTTCGGCCTTGGCCGCGGCCAGGGCCCACTCTGAGCGGGCCTCCGATTCCTGACCCTGGGCCTCCGCTTTCCGCGCGCCCTTCGCGTGTTGCTCGGCGGACCACATCGCGTTGTAATAGGCGCAGGCCGCCATCCCCCCGCCGCACAGCGCAAGCAGCGGGACAGCCGCGAGAACCGCGCGACGTGGGTTCATCGGGCCTGCCCGCCGCCGTTGCCCACGGCGAGCTTGCGCTCGAACTCGAGGAGATACGTGACGATACCGTCGGCGATGGCGGACGCGATCTTGTGCTGGCCCGACGCCGACGCGAGAAACGCCCCGTCATCGCGATTCGTCGCGAAGCCGGTCTCGACCAGGATCGCCGGCCGGCGCGCCGCCGCGAGAACCATGAACGGACCCTGCTGGACGCCGCGATCCTCGCCGGGGTGAATGCCGGCGACGTTCCCCTGCACCAGCTCCGCGAGGCGCGCCGATTCGCGCAGGTACTCGTTCAATTGGAGATCGCGCAGGATGTAGGCGAGCGGACCCTCCATGGTGGCGGTCGTCTCGAAACGGAGGGCGTCGTTTTCCATCTGCGCCACCCGCTTCTGATCTTCGGTCTTGGCATCGGACAGGAAGTACGTCTCCACGCCGTTCACTTGCGTTTGGCGTTTGCCGGCCGGCATCGCATTCACGTGAATGCTCACAAAGAGATCGCAATCGGTGCGACAAAAGAGCGGGCGATTGGCGAGATCGATCAACGTATCGCTCGCGCGCGTCAACACGACGTTCAGACCGCGCCGCAACAGCTCGGCCCTGAGCAGCCGCCCAACGCCCAGGGTGATGTCCTTTTCCGTGAGGCCGTGTGGGAAGTACATGCCCGGGTTGCCGGGATCGACGCCGCCGTGCCCCGGATCGACGACGATCGTATGCGACAGCCGCAGTCCCGTGACGGGATTCGGAGCAGACGCGCCAGACGACGCGATCATGGGCGCGGCGACCGCGGGGGTTGCGGGACGAGGGAGGGGGGCGGCGACGGCAGGCGCAGTAGCCGTGACGGTCAGCTCATCCAGCCGTCCGAGCGAGGCATCCCAGCGGTAGCGCCCGGCGAGCAGGTGTGGCACGTAATCGACCAGCCAATGCAGCGGCAGGAACAGCGTGTCGCGCGCTACGTACGGAGCGCCAACCATCGGATACGCGGTGCCGGCGAAACGAACGAAGGGTGAGCCGAGATCGAACTCGAACGAACTGTCACCGCCACTCAACGTCACGCGGAGCGTAGAGGCATCCAGCGACATGGAGAGGCCGAGGGGCTGCGATAGCAGCACGGCAGCGACCGCGGCCGTACCCCGCTCGTTCGACACGGGAATGCTGGATTGACCGCGAGGCGTGGCGATCAGGACCTGCTGCGGCAGGAGCAACGCAATAAGAAAGAAGACGTTCACGCCCGTCTCCCCTTCACAACGCGTGCCATCTCTCGCTCGGCCACACGGCGCTTCAGATCTTCGCGCTTGTCATGCGCCTTCTTCGCTTTGGCGAGCGCGATAGCGACTTTGGCGAGTCCGTCCTTGAAGTAGATCTCCAACGGTACGACGGTGAGGCCTTTCTGCGTCGTGGCGCCCAACAGTTTACGGATTTCGCGTTTGTGGAGCAGCAATTTGCGGGACCGCGCCGGCGGGGGGTTGTTGTAGCTGCCCGGTCCATAGTGGGAGATGGTCATGCCCTCGAGCCAGACCTCACCGTTCCGCACGTGCGCGTAGGCCTCGTTGAGACTGGCTTTACGGTCGCGCAGCGATTTCACTTCCGTTCCGGTCAGCACGAGTCCCGCCTCCCACGTTTCCAGAAGATGGTAGTCGTGCCGCGCGCGCGGGTTCCTCGCGATCGATATTTTTTCCACGGTATCGTGGGCAAGATACGCATTGACTTGGGGTTATACAACGTTCTAGATTGCCGTTCCTCAAAAAACTGACGCCGAAGTGGTGGAACTGGTAGACGCGCTGGCTTCAGGAGCCAGTGGGCGCAAGCCCGTGGGGGTTCGAGTCCCCCCTTCGGCACTCAGTAGCGCGGTACTCTCGAATCGATCTCCCGTGACCACGCGTCGATCCCTCCGGCCAGCGAGCGCACGTTAGGGAACCCCGCCCCGACGAGAATCTCGCGCGCCTTCAGCGAGCGCGGCCCGTGATGACAAACGGTGACGATCTCCCCGTGCCCCGGAAGCTCGGAGAGACGCCCCGGCAATTCGCGCAGCGGGATGTAGCGAGCGCCTTCGATCTGAGCGATCTCCGCCTCGCGCGGCTCGCGCACGTCGAGGAGGACCAGATTCGGCTTCCGACCCCGCGCTTGATACAGCTCATGAGCGCTGATCTCGACGCCATGCGTCCCGCCCACAGCGCCGGTCCCGCAGAACGCGTCATAGTCGATCAGCGTCGTCACCGTCGGATGCTCGCCACAGACCGGACACTCGCGATCCTTTGCGAGCGCGATCTCGCGGAATTGCAGGCGCCGGCCATCGAAGAGCAGCAGTCGTCCAATCAAGGACTCGCCGAATCCGACGATCAGCTTGATCGCTTCCAGCGCCTGGAGCGACCCGATGATGCCCGGGAGCACGCCCAGCACGCCCCCTTCCGCGCACGAGGGGACGAGATCCGGCGGCGGCGGCTCGGCGAACAGGCAGCGATAACAGGGACCGCGCCTCGCGTCAAAAACCGAAACCTGCCCGTCGAACTGAAAGATCGACCCGTAAATGTTTGGTTTGCCGAGCAGCACGCAGGCGTCGTTGACGAGATAGCGCGTCGGAAAATTGTCCGACCCGTCGACCACCACGTCGAAGTCGCGGAGAATGTCGAGGGCGTTCGCGGACGTCAGCTGTTTGGGGAACGTCTCGATTGTGACGTGCGGGTTGATGTCGTGCAGCCGCTCGCGCGCGGACTCGGTCTTGGGCCTGCCCAGCGACGAGGTCCCGTGCACGATCTGGCGTTGCAGGTTGCTGACGTCGACGACATCGAAGTCGACGATGCCGAGGGTGCCCACACCGGCTGCAGCGAGATACAACGCGGCCGGAGACCCGAGGCCTCCGGCGCCGATCAGGAGAACGCGCGCCGCGCCAAGCGTGGTTTGACCCTCGAGACCTACATCGGGAAGGGTGAGGTGCCGCGAGTACCGCAGCAGCTCCTCGTGCGACAGCATCGTCAGTTCCCTAAACCAACCCCGGCGATTTGGTACACCTGCGGCTCGGCATGCTGCAGATCCGCGAGCGTGATGCCGGCGAGCACCTCGTTGATGCGCCGTTCGAGCAGGCGCCACACGGGGCGAATGCTGCAGGCCGTCGCAGGATCGCAGCGTTCAGCATCGACCCGGTGCAGGTCGCAGTTCACCTCGAAGGTCACGTGCTCCGACGCTTCGATGACGTCTTTGACGCTGATGGCCTGCGGCGGCCGGGCCAGCAGGTAGCCGCCGCGCGCCCCACGGACGGAATCGACCAGACCCGCGCGCCGCAGGCGCAGCAGAATCTGCTCGACATAATCGTGGGGGAGTCGCTCCTGCTCGGAGAGCTCACGGGCAGCGACCGGGCCCTGCCCCGCGCGCTTCGCGAGATGACTCGAGACGATTAATCCGTATTCCGCCCAGGTGGTAACACGCATGGGAGGAATATGCGAGAGCCATTGTCGGGATTCAATGGCTATTGCCGTATCTGTGGGCTCACGCTCAGCCCCACCTGCAGGAGGAACACGCTCTCGCCGCTGTTCCGTTGCATCCAGAGCGCGCGCCCATTCACGTTCCACATCAAGCTCGCCCCGCTGAAGATGTCAGCGCCGAGTCCGCCGTGCGCGCCCTCCGCCATGCCGCGGTCGGGACCGGTCGACGGAAAGCCGGCCAGCAGGAGCCCAAGGTCGAGGTACATCCGACCCCAGTTGGTGCGGAGCGAGGGCTCATACCCCGGCGCGAAGAAGATCGCGCTGGGCTCGCAATCGCTCGAGCAACCGATCACTCGCAACGGTGCATAATCGATCTGCAATCCAAGCGCGCCTTTCTTGGTATCGCGCCGAAACCGGACGCCAAACGCCGGCCCGCGCGCTTCCATGGGCCCACTCAAGCGCGGCAAGACACTGACGGCGGGACCCAGAGTGCCATTCAGCAAGTCGCTCTTGTGCTCGCCTCCAAACGCGAGCGACACGTTGGCGCGCACCTCGAGCGATTGAATCGCGCTGTTCGGTACCTGGAAGAATCGCCCCTCGACCAGCGCGGCGGCCTGTGTTCCGAGATTGAGTCGGACACCTAGCCCAAAGCCGAGCCCGATCTCGTTCTTGGGCGTGGCGGCCGTGCAGATACCCAGCAAGTCCACGTCCTGATCGGTGACACGCGCGAGACCGAGGGCGGTGGATGCGTAGGGCGCGATGCCGTTGGAGCCGACGGGATAGTAATTGGACTCGACGCCGGCAAACGTCATTTGCCGGACGCAGTTGGTGCTGGAGAGGTTGTCGTAGCGCGAGACACCGACCCCCACTTCCCCATCATCACCAGAAAGCAATGCCAGGCTGGCGCCGATTGCGCTGTATGAGTGCGTGCCGGATGCGTCTTCGATGGCCATGGAGGATATGGTGGGACCAATGCGGGCGCGCCGCTGGGCGGCGACGCTGCCGGATAGGACGAGCGCGATGATCAGAAGTGAGAGAATTCGCATGCGAGATTTTTAATCTCATCGCGCCCTCGGCTGCCGTGACTGCTGTCACTTCATGAGAAGGCCCACCGCCACACCTGCGGCATTCATCCGGATCAGCCATGACCACGCCGTCGCGCGATGCAGCGGGCGCAGGCGAGTCCACCACACACTGCCGCCCATCGTCGACAGGAGAATGGTGGGCAGCCACAACACGGTCCCGAACTCCATGCCCGCGAGTGGTCCGCCGGCTTGCGCCCAGAGGGAGGGCCGGAACTGGTTATAGAACCAGGCAAAGAGCACACCGAATACGAGTGCCAGGACTGCGGACTTCACCATCGCCGGACCCATGAACGCCTTCATCTGCTCCGGCGTCAGCTGCTCAGCGAATCCTTCCATTCCCTTGGTGAACACTTTTCCCCACATCACATAATCGACGAGGTACGCCACGACGCCCGCTATCAACCCTGCAATAATCCAGCTCATGAGCGCGCTTCCTCCTCTCGCGAGGTGTGGGCTACTTCCGCTCTCCGGGGACACCGAGCTCCGTCATGGCCCGGAGATCGAGGACATCGTTCAGCTCCTTGCCTTTCAGCAGACCCTTCTCCATCACGAGCTGGCGCACGGTGACGTTCTTGGCGATGGCTTCCTTGGCGAGTTTGGCGGCTTCGGTGTAGCCGATCATTGGCGCGAGCGCGGTTACGAGCGCAGGGCTTCGCTCGAGCCAGTAGGCGCACTGCGCCGCGTCGGCCTCGATGCCCTCCACGCACCTTTCCGCCAGCACGCGGGTGGCATTCGTGAGAATCATCATGGAGAAGAACAGGTTATGCGCGATGACGGGCATCATCACATTCAGCTCGAGCTGTCCCGCCTCGGCGGCTGTCGTCACCGTGACGTCGTTGCCGAGGACCTGAAAGCAGACCTGATTCACCATCTCTGGAATCGACGGATTCACTTTGCCCGGCATGATACTCGATCCCGGTTGCACCGCGGGCAGCACGATCTCCGCGAATCCGGTTCGCGGCCCCGACACCATGAGGCGGAGATCGCTGGCGATCCTGCCGAGATCGACGGCGTAGGTCCGCAGCGCGCCCGAGAACGCGGTGGGATCGCCCAGCGACTGCATCAGCTGCACGCGATCCTGACCGGCGCGAAGCTGCTGCCTGGTCATCGCCTGCAGGTGTTTGACCATCAACGCGGGATACTGCGGCTCGGCGTTGAGTCCGGTACCGACCGCCGTGCCGCCGATACCGAGGTCGCGCAGATCGTCCGCCGCGCGCGCGATGCGCGCGCTACTGCGCTCCACGGTGTGGCCGTAAGCCGTGAACTCCTGACCGAGGCGCACCGGCGTCGCGTCCTGAAGATGGGTCCGGCCGGACTTCACGATGCCGTCGAACGCGCTGCCTTTGGCCAGGAACGCCCGGGCCAAGCGCGCGAGCGCCTCCGTCAGTGCCGGCAACAGCGCCAGCGCGCCGAGCCGGATCGCGGTGGGAATCACGTCGTTGGTCGACTGAGCCATGTTGACGTGATCGTTGGGGTGCACGGGCTTGTATTCGCCCCGCTTCCCTCCCAGCAGCTCGTTGGCGCGGTTCGCGAGCACCTCGTTGCAGTTCATGTTGTGCGAAGTGCCGGCCCCTGCCTGATAGGGATCGACGACGAACTGGTCGCGATGCCCGCCGGCGAGGACCTCGTCGGCAGCGCGGATGATGGCATCGGCAAGCTTCGGGTCGAGTCTGCCTGTCTCGCGGTGCGTCAGCGCCGCGGCCTTCTTGATCCCGATACAGGCGTCGACGAACGCGGGGAGGGGTCGCAGATTGGAAATGGGAAAGTTTTGGCGGGCGCGTTCCGTTTGAATGCCCCACAGCGCGTCCGCCGGAACCGGCAGCTCTCCCAGGGGATCGCGTTCCATTCGGGTTTGGCTCATTGGCCCATCCCCGGTCCCAGTCGTATCATTTCGCTCCCTGCGCGTATCGTCCGTCTGGAGCCAGGAATCGCCCATGGAATCCCCAGAATTGGTGCAGCACCTGCTCGAGCGCGCCGCGTTCCGCGCGGATGCGATGACCAAGGTCGACTGCTTTCGATCTCACCGGCTGATCGTCGGGCTCAACTGCTTCGAGCCGGGACAGAGCCAATCGGTTCACACGCACGCGGGCGCC
Organism: Gemmatimonadota bacterium; assembly: GCA_003221895.1. GTDB lineage: Bacteria > Gemmatimonadota > Gemmatimonadetes > Gemmatimonadales > GWC2-71-9 > 20CM-2-65-7. The sequence continues at coordinate 41,304 of QHUJ01000139.1, forward strand.
GACAAATTCTATGTGGTGCTCAGTGGAAAGGCTACTTTCGTCATCGGCGAGAAGACGGTCGCGGCGGGTCCCGGCGATTTGGTCGTCGCCCCCGCAGCCATCCCGCACGGGGTCGCGCGCGCCAGCGAACGCACGATCGTGTTGATGGCGATGGCGCCCGCGCCTACCGGCGCGGCCGGCGAAACCAACCGACCGTGAACAGCTCCGTGGCCGCCTTGGCACCGTGCGTGCGTACCAGCAGATATATGCCCAGGATCGTGAGCAAGATCGTCGTATAGAAGCGCCAGAGCAGCAGCATCGTCAGCTGATGCCCCGCCCCGAAGTCGCCCGCGAATCCCGACAAAAAGGCGACCTCGATGCCGCCGCCGCCCGACGGCAACGGCACGACGAGCGGAGCGTGAATGAGCGCGAGCGATCCAAAGAACATTACGCCGAACGGCGGCGCATCGGGGTGGCCCCACGCGAGTGCCGGCAGAATCAGGGCGCGCGCGGCGAGACTCACCGCGGTCAGTAACGCACCCGCGAACAGCACCCACCACGGCGCGCGGCGCACGTGCGCCAGTGCCACCCGCCATTGCCGCCGCACGCGATGCCGGATCGCGCCCGGCCGCACCAGCCGCTGCAGCGTCCAAACCACGATCAGCACGACGAGCGCAATGAGCTCGAAGCCGAGCAGATCGCGAGCGAGGCTGTGACTCAGGAAGCGGTCGGCAGCCTGGCTCCAATCCGGGACATAGTAGGCGGCGAGCGACAGCGCCACGATTCCGAACACCGGCCATTCCGCGGCGACCTCCACGCCCAACGCGACCAGCGCCATCACGACACGCAACCCCGACCAGGTCATGCCGAGAAACCGCGCCGGCTCGCCGCCCAACCGATTCGGGGTGAGGGTGGACGCCGCTTCCCCGTAGAGATTGAGGCGCACCGCGTCCATGAACGAGAGGCGGCCGCCGGACGCCCAGGTGGCCAATTGAATGCGGCCCGCGCGGGCCGCGCAGTCGATGCCCAGCAGCAGAATGGCGAGAACGTGATTAATCAGAGCAGTCGCCGAGGGGGTAAAGGAACCCGCAATTGGGGCACGGATTCTTACAGCCCCACGGTTTCGGCCGGACTTCCGCCCCGCATCGCATGCAGCGCGGAGCTTTAGACGATCCGGTGGACGCCGGTGAGGAAGGGATTCGCGGCGCGCTCGCGTCCGATGGTGGTTTCGGGTCCATGACCGCTGTACACGATGGTATCATCGGACAGCGAGAGCAACTCACGCTCGATGCTGCCGATAAGCGTCTCGAAGTCCGCGCCCGGCAGGTCGGTCCGTCCGATCGACCCGGCGAACAACACGTCGCCCGTGAACGCGACGCCAGGTCCGAGCAGGCAGACGCTGCCGGGGGAATGACCCGGCGTGTGCCGGATATCCAAGCTCAGCTGGCCGACGCGCAGCCGCTGGCCGGGCACCATCTCCGCGTCGGGCGCCGGCAGCGGGCCTCCCTCCGGCTGGGCGAGCCCGAACCACGCCACCTGTTCCGGCACGGCGTCGTAGAGCGGCCGGTCCGCGGGATGGAGCCAGATCGATGCGCCCGTCTCGCGCGCCACGCGCGCCACGCCCAGGACGTGATCGAGGTGCGCGTGCGTCAGCCAGATCGCGACGGGTCGGGCGCCCGTTTCCTCCACCTTGTGCAGGATCAACCCGGCTTCTTCCCCCGGATCGATGATGGCGCATTCACGCGCCTGCTCATCGACGACGAGGTAGCAGTTCTCCGCAAACACGCCGTTGGGAATCTGGACGACCTTCATTTCCGGGCCATAACCTTGCCGTCGGTTTCGCGCAGCGACTTGAGGTATTTCTCGACGGCGATGGCTGCGGTCGTGGCATCTCCGACTGCGGTCGTGATCTGGCGCGTCACCTGACTGCGCACGTCGCCGGCGGCAAACAGTCCGGCCATCGAAGTCATCATTTTGTTGTCGGTTATCAGGTAGCCGCCCGCGTCATGGTCGACGTGGCCGTCCACGAGCTGCGTATTGGGGTGGAACCCCGCAAAAATGAAGACGCCCCCAACGTCGAGATTGGAGCGTTTGCCCGTGGTCTTGTTCTCCAACACCGCGTGGGTGACGCCCTTCTCGTTGCCGGCGATCTCCGGAACGACCGTGTTGCGGATGACGTCGATTTTGGTATTGGCAAAGGCCCGTTCCTGCAGGATCCTCGAGGCGCGGAAGTCCTCGCGGCGGTGCACCAGCGTCACCTTGCTGGCATAGCGCGTCAGATAATCCGCCTCTTCCACCGCGGCATCGCCACCGCCCACGACCGCGAGATGCTCACCCTTGAAGAACGCGCCGTCGCAGACCGCGCAGTAGGAGACGCCTTTACCGGCGTACTCCTTTTCGCCGGGCACGCCGAGCTTCACCGGCGTGCCGCCAGCGGTGAGGATGACCGCCTGGCTGTGATAGCTGTTGCCGCGGGCCGTTTCGACCTCGAACCAGCCATCCGCTGCTCGGCGAATGCGGTCCACCGTATCGGTAACGATCTCGGCGCCGAACTTCTTGGCGTGCTCGGTCATCTTCTGCGCGAGCTCCCACCCCTTGATGCTCTCGAAGCCGATGTAGTCTTCGATGAGGTCGGTATTGAGCAGCTCGCCGCCCGGTGCCCCGCGCTCGATCGTCACGGCCTTGAGCATGCCCCGGCCGGCATACAACGCGGCGCACAGGCCCGCGGGACCGGCACCGACGATGATGACGTCGTAGATGAGTGCGACACGCTTAGTCATGCGCGATGAATTCCAATCGTGGGGGGTTCCCCTCCCCCGCGAGGGCGCGCGCCAGCTGCGCGCGAAAGTCCACCATTTCGTATTCGATCTCGGGTTGCGGCGGTCCGGCCAGCTTTTCCAGTGCTGCCGCTCCAACCACGACCGTGCCGTGGCGGTTCCCGCGGGCGCGATGCAGCAGGGCCGCGGCTGCCTGGATAAAACCCTGCCAGACCCGTGCTTCGCTCTCCTTAATAATAGAACGCCACACTGTTTCCAACGCCTCGTGGGCTAACCAGTACTCCCCGGAGTTGAACAGCTGCCGGGCGTGCTCTAAGTATCGCTGCCGCTCGTCAGGATTCATGTCCGTGGTGCGTGGTACGTGGTGCGTGGACCGGCGAGCATTCCCCCGCACCGCGTAGCGCTCACCGCGCACCCAATTGCAGGAGATTCAGCGCTCCGTGGCAACTCGAGATCGTTCCGACCAGGATCTCGACGGGGTCGCCGCCCGCCCCGGCTTCTTCCACGAGCCGATCACCGGCGCGCACAGCATCCGCCGAGAACATGCCGACGCCGAACACCTGGTGCTTGCAGACGAATAGCGCCGGACCGGCGACGTGCAGCCGCTGGGCCAGCTCACGGACCGAGTCCGACATCTCCCACGTGCGCGGCGCACCGATCGCGGGACAGAGCGCGGGCTCGATGCAGTGCGTCGGGCAGATCCAGTCGGCCCAGGAGACGTAGCGCGTGTGGTCGAGACCTTCAGCCGATCGATCGTATGGCGTCGGAACCGTGCCGGGCACCGGCCCGGCGGAGACGCGCCGCGTGGGCCAGCGCTCGCGCGCGCGCCGGAGCACCCATTCGAACATCAGATGAGGCATGTGGGGAGAAGGGACGATCTGATCATCACGTGCGTGGTGCGGAGTGCGTGGTGCATCGGGTAGCCATGCATCGAAGAACGTCGACCATTCCCCGGTTACGAACTCGCGATCGTGCGCTTCACCAAGCTCGCGACGTGCCTGGCAATCCTGGTTCCGGTCGACCACGATGACGGTGCGGTAATCGGTCTTGCCGCGCACCTTGGCTTTCGCGAGTTGCGACGCGTAGAACGTGCCGTAGCAGCCCCCACCGACCACGACGACGTCTCTCAGCGGATGAGTCTCCCTCCGTCGACCACGAGGATGGTTCCTGTAGCGTAATCGGTGCCGCTCAACAGGAATCGCACGGCGGCCACCACGTCCGCCGGCGCGCCGAGGCGATTGAGCGGCGTCGTTTCGCGGATGTGGTCTCGCGCCTTGTCGTCCCACTCGTCGGGCAGCAGCACCGCCCCGGGGGCGACGGCATTGACCGCGATGTCGGGCGCGAGCGCGCGGGCCAGGCCCTTGGTCAGCATCACGACGCCCGCCTTGCTGACGCAGTGTGGCACGTAGGCCGGCCACGGCTCGAGACCTGCCAGGTCGGCGATGTTGACGATCTTGCCCTTGGCGCGCCGCAGGTACGGAATCGCGCCCTGCGAGACGAAGAACATGGCGCGCAAGTTGAGATCGAGCGTCTCATCCCAGCTCTCAGGCGTTACGTCCTCGACATTCTGGCGCACCATGATCGCCGCGGCATTGACCACGACATCGAGACGGTTGAGGGAGCGGGCCGCTTGATCCGCCAGCCCGCGCGCCACCCCGGGGTCGCTCAAGTCTCCCGGTATCAATGCAGCTTGGCGGCCCGCGGCGCGAACGGCGGTCGCCGTCTCTTCCGCTCCCTGCTTGGAGTCGTGGTAATGCACGGCCACGTCGCACCCGGATTGGGCCAGCCCGATTGCGATTGCCTGCCCGACGCGGCGCCCCGCTCCAGTCACCAGAGCGGTCGTGCCTTCGAGCCGCACTAGTAGGCTTTCCCGGTAATGGGGACGATCTGTCCGGTGATCGCGCTGGCCTCGTCACTCGCCAGGAAGAGCACCGTGTTGACCACCTCGTCCAGCTCGACGAGCGGCGCCTTGGAGTCTTGCAGCTGCGCGAGATTGTCGGCGGTCCGCACGGTCGCGGGCGCGACCGCGTTCACGCGAATCCCGGCGTCGCGATATTCCCGCGCCAGCTCCCGGGTCAGCCCCGCCACCGCGGACTTGGCCGCGCTGTAGGCCGACATGTGCATCAACGAGCGCACGACGGCGATCGATGCAAAGTTGACGATCGCGCCCCCGCCCCGCGCCAGCAGCGGCGGGATCGCCGCCTGGCACATGAAGAATGCGGTCTTGAAGTTGACGGCGAGTTCCCGATCGAGCGCCTCGGGCTGTACCTCGGTAAACGGCCCAAAGCTGAAGAATCCTCCCGCGACGTTCACCAGGATGTCGAGGCCGCCGAACTGCGACTGCACGGCGGCGGCGGCCGCCTGCGCCGCCTCGGGCTGGGTGAGATCTCCCGCGGAGGCCTTGGCGGCGATGCCGTCGGCCGCGAACTCCTTGACCCGGTCGGCGAGACCGACCGCGTTGACATCCGCGAGCAACAGCTTGGCGCCGGCCCGCCCCAGTCCCCGGGCCACGGCGTGCCCGATCTGTCCGACGCGCCCGACTCCGGTGACGAGGGCGACCTTCCCGCGGAGATCAGCGGGCACGGACGACGTCATCCACCGGGGGAGCCCCGCGCTGCGCGAAGTGCACCGTGCCGTCGCGCCCGATGACGTACACGGTCCGCTGGATACCCTTGCCGTCGTCCTTCAAGGCGTGGTACGCCGCCGCAATCGCGCGGTCGGGATCGGAGAGCAGCGGAAAATTGAAGTTGAATTTCTCGACATAGCTCTTGTGACTGTCCACGCTCGCCGGGTTCACGCCCAGCGGCTGCATCTTGGCTGCGTTGAATTTGTCGATCTCATCGCGCACGGCGGAGAGTTGGCGGTTTCAGCCGGGGGTGTTGTTGCCCGGATAGAAGACGAGCGCTACCGGCCCGCTCTTGAGCAGATCCGCGAGCGCGTAGGTGCGGCCGTCCGACGCCGCGGCAGTGAACTGCGGCGCCTTGCTGCCGACCGCCAACGGTTCGCTCATGGCCTCTTCCTCGAGTTGAGCTCGAGCCGGTGCTCGAGCTGCTGCAGCCATACGTCCGGGACCTTCATGCCGCCGAGCGGCGCGTGCGAGTCACCGTACTCACTCTCGCCGTGCCAGTCCGATCCGCCGGTGATGCCAAGCCCCAGGCGTTCGGCGACGCGCATGAGACGCTGCTCAAGGCCGGGAGGATGGCTGGGGTGGCGGACCTCGATGCAGTCGAGCCCCTGGTCCTGAAAGACTCGCAGTTGGGCTTCTGAGCCATGGTCGCCGAGGTGGGCCGCGGCGGTCAACCCGCCGACGTCGTGCACGAGCGCCGTGACTTCGGCGAGCTTGGGAAGTGGCTTCCCGACGTAGGCCGCGCGGCCCCGGCCCAGATAGCGGCGAAAGGCGTCGGTGATGTCGTCGCAGGCGCCGCAATCGACGAGCGCGCGGGCCACATGCGGGCGGCCCAGGGCGCCGCCGTCTCCGCCGACGAGCTGCGACTGCACGTCCTCCAGGTCGATGTCCACGCCGAGATCCTGCAGCTTGGCGACGATCTGCTCGCCCCGGCGGCGGCGAGCGGCCCGCGTATCCCGCAGGAAAGTCTGGAGCGGCTCGCTGTCGGTCGGGAGAAAGAGCGCCAGCACGTGCAGCTCGCCCCAGGGCGCCCGCACGCTGAACTCGCAGCCGGGAATCACGCGAATGCCGAGTTTGGTCCCTTCGCGCGCCGCATCCGCGACGCCGTCGGTGGTGTCGTGGTCGGTCAGCGCGATCGCGGCGAGATCCACCGCGCGGGCGCGGCGCGCCACTTCAATCGGCTCGCACGCCCCGTCGGATGCCGTGGAATGGCAGTGCAGGTCAATGTTCGGCGTACGAGACCTCGGGTGCGGTCCAGGCGGGCTGCGACTGGCGGAAGAGCTCGAGCAGATCCCGGTCGGACAACTCGAGGAAGGCACGCGTCTGGGAACGGGCGCCCAGCGGCGAGAAGTGCGTGACACGGCGGCGGCGTTGGGCGCCGGTCCCGCTCTCGAAGATGAGGCCGAGCTGATCGCGGCCGTAGACGGTCACGCGACCGGAGGGATATGCCTCCCAGCGCTCGCCGTCGACCGCTATGGTGCGACGGGCCATACGCTCACCTCGCTCCACAGCTCCCACGCGTCGGGCGCGTACGTCGCGAGCGATTGCAGCCGCCGCTCCAGCGTGATCTCTTCCGGGAGCCTCGAGGCCTGCGCGCGATGCGACATCTCCGTGGGGCTCTCCGAGAACTCGATGAAGAGCCGCGGGTCCTTCGCGTTGCGGAACAGCCAGATCTTCTGGCCCCGGGCTTCGGCGAACTGGCTCAGCTCGCGCAGCGTGTTCACGTATTCCGTCTCGTGTTGGGCGGGCACGCGCACGCGCGCGGCGGTCAATACTTTGGGCATACTCACAGCGCTCCCTCAGGAAACTCCTGCAGCAGCTGCTTGACGTCGGCGAGGAACTTGTCGGCCTCGGCGCCGTCGACGACGCGATGATCGTACGACATCGTCAGCATCCCCATGGGGCGAATCGCGATAGACTCGGTGCCGTCGGAGGCCGCGACGACCTTCGGCCGCTTCTCGATCGCCCCGACACCGAGGATCGCGACCTGCGGTTGATTGATGATTGGAATCCCCGCAAAGGGTCCGAAGCCACCCGGGTTCGTGATGGTAAACGTGCCGCGCTGGATGTCGTCGGGCGAGAGCTTCTTGGTGCGCGCCCGCTCGCCCAGATCGTTGATGGCGCGAGCGAGACCCATGAGCGACAGCTCGTCGGCGTGCTTGATGACGGGGACGATGAGACCCCAGTCGAGCGCTACCGCGATCCCGATGTTGACGTCGGCCCGGTAGATCGTGCTGTCGCCCGAGACGGCGGCATTGATGATCGGATGCTTGCGCAGATTATCGGCGCAGGCCTTGGCGATGAAGGCGAGGAACGTCAGGTTCACGTCGCGCTCGGCGTAGCCCTGCTTGGCCTTGCTGCGCAGCTGCGCCACGCGCGTGAAATCCACCTCGAAGAAACTCGCGACGTGCGCCGATACGCGCTTCGACATCACCATGTGATCGGCCGTGATCTTGCGGATCTTGGACCACGGCTCGACGCGATCGCCTGGCCAGGGCTCGATGGCGGGGTGCTCGACGGAACTGCCGTGCGTCGTGCGTGGTGCGTCGTACGTGGGTGCCCTGGCCGGCGCCCGCTCGATGTAGCCGAGGATGTCTTGCTTGGTCACGCGGCCCGCATAGCCGCTGCCGGGGATGCGCGAGATGTCGACGCTGTGCTCTGCGGCGATCTTGCGAACGAGTGGCGTCGACTTGGTGCGGAGCCGCTGCTCCGCGGTCTGGACTCCACCGCCATCACCGCTTCTGACCGCGGCTGGGGCCTCGGGCCTAGGGGTTGGGGCTGTCGGTGTGGCCTTCGGTTCGGCCTTCGGTGGCGGTGCCGGCGCCGGTGCGGCCGCTTTCGGTGGCTCGGGCTTCGTGGGTGCAGGCGCCGCCGCGCCCTTCTCCGTCTCGAGTATCGCGACCAGCGTCTGGACGGGGACTGTCTGCCCTTCCTGTACTTTGATTTCGGCCAACACACCGGCAGCCGGCGCCGGGATTTCGGCGTCGACTTTGTCGGTCGAGATCTCGAACAGCGGCTCGTCCCGCTTGACGGTGTCGCCGACCTTCTTGAGCCACTTGCTCAAGGTGCCCTCGGCGATCGACTCCCCCATCTGCGGCATCAACACGTCTACGCGTGCCATTGTCTCTCCGTCAGTACGCCGCCAGCCAGCGCGCGGCTTTCACTATATCGTCGGTCTGCGGAAGTACGAAGTCTTCCAGCGTCGGCGCGTACGGCAGCGGCACGTCGTGCGCGGTCACGCGCATGATCGGTCCGTCGAGCCATTCGAACGCCTGCTCATTGATGCGCGCGGTAATCTCCCCGGCGATGCCGCCGGTGCGCGTGTCCTCGTGCACGATCAGCACCTTATTCGTCTTCTTGACCGTCGCGACAATCGCGGCGTCGTCCATCGGCAGCAATGTGCGCAAGTCGAGCACGTCAACGGACACGCCGTCTTCCT
>QHUJ01000214.1 GCA_003221895.1 Gemmatimonadota bacterium
GCCCGCCCCGGCGACGACGCTCGCAATTCCAAAATCGGCCACCAGCACGCGGCCGTTGTTGTCGAGCAGAATGTTGTCGGGCTTCACGTCACGATGAATGACACCCTGCGCGTGCGCGTACGCGAGCGCCCACGCGACGTCCCGGAGCACGCGCGACGCCTCCGAGGGCGCCAAGGGTCCACGCCGCCGGACGCGCTCGGTCAGTGTCTCGCCTTCGACATACGCCATCGCAAAGAACACGAATTCGCCGATCTCTTCGACCGCGTGAATCGGAATGATGTTGGGGTGAGAGAGCTTCGCGGCCGTGCGGGCTTCACGCAGAAACCGCTCCCGCAGGTGCGGGTCCGACGCCTTGGAGGGCGGGAGGAGCTTGATCGCGACGGGGCGATCGAGTCGCACCTCGCGCGCCAGGTAGACCACGCCCATCCCGCCACGCCCCAACTCGCGCTCCAGCGAATAGCGGCCGGCGACGGCCGACTGGAAATCGAGAAACAGCCGATCCGGAGCGGGAGGATGCGTCATGGCACCCCAAAACTAACGCCCGACTCAGGCCGGCGTTTCTGAGCTGTGCAGAACCGTGACGACAGGGGTCGTGCGTTCGAAACCCAGACCGGCGATGTGGAATAGCCAGCGCCCTGCTGCCCCGCGCCAGAATCGCAGACGCCGCTCGCCGCGCGGGTCGGTGCGCTGCTCCGTCCGGGCGCGCGCCACGATGCTCGCGAGCAATGCGGTCGCGGCGCTTGCCACGGCCACCGCCGGCAGCAGCAGCGCGACCTCCAGCGGTACGGCGACCACGCCGACTATCCCGGCCGCTGCGGTAGCGGCACCCAGGAGCGCCACGCGGGCAAGCCACGCCATCGCGCGCTCCATGCCCACGGGACGCGGACCATAGACGAAGTTCAGCTCCTCGCGCCGCCGCACCTGCCGAGCCTCGAGGATCGCGACGAGCTCGCCCCGGTCGTGCCCGGCGGCGAGCAGACGGCGGACGCGGGCGACGGCGACCACGCCCGGCACGATGAGGCCGGCGGCGAGTGCCGCGCTCGCAAAGACGCGCTCCGCCGGCGGGGTCGAGGACAGCCAGGCCGCGACGGCCATGGGCAACAGTATCGCACCCGTCATGAACGTGTTGATCAGCGCGGGCCCCTCGAGGTGACTGCCGCGCACCAGGAACGCGCGCACGGCGAGCGGGACCGGCAGCGGCTCTACGGCGTCCACCACCGCCCGCACCAGCGTCGCTGCGTCGGCGAAGCGCGCCCACGGTTCCTTCGCGAGGCAACGATCCACGATCTGCGCCAGGCGCGGCGGCACAAACCGCGCAACACTGGTGATCGGGGGCGCCGGATCCGCGATGTGCTGTGCCAGCATCGCCACGTCCGTTTTCGCTCGAAAGGGCAGGCTTCCCGAAAGCGCGTAGTACGCGACGACACCAAGCGAGTAGATGTCGCTACGCGCATCGACGGCATCGCCGCTCGCCTGCTCCGGGCTCATGAACGCCGCCGTTCCGACCACGAGCCCGCGCGGCGCCGAGGGGCGCCGGAGGAGGCCCGGCCCCCCCACCAATGCGCTGCCCCAGGAGGGGCTCTCATATGCGATGCCGAAGTCGGAGAGCAATGCCCGGCCTGTGGCCGCGTCGAGCAAAATATTGTCGGGCTTCACGTCGCGATGGACCACGCCGCGGGCATGCGCGTACCCGAGGGCGTCGCCGACCTCGCGTAACAACCGGCCCGCCTCATATGCATCGAGCGGCCCTCGAGTTGTCACGCGCTGCGAGAGCGTTTCTCCGGCAACGTATGCCATCGCAAAGAACACGAACCCGCCAATCTCGTCCACGGTGAAAATTGGCACGATGCCCGGGTGGGTCAGCCGGGCCACGGTCCGCGCCTCGCGCAGGAACCGGCCGCGGCGCGCGTCGTCACGGGCGAGGTCGGGGAGCAAGACCTTGATCGCGACGCGCCGGTCCAGCCGTCGCTCACGCGCGAGGTATACGTGCGACATCCCGCCGCGCCCAATCGGCACCTCGATGTCGTAGGCGTCGGCGAGCGCCGCGCGCAGATCGGGCAGATCCAACTCCGTCGGTTGAGTCATCGGGCTCTCCATTACCCGGCGAGGCCGCGCAGGTTCGCGGCTCAGCTGCTGGACACCGACGCCGTTTCAGGCGCAGATTCTGCGGCTTATGACGGCCCCCTCCACCGCGCATCAGCCTTACATCCCGCCCACCCAGTCGCCCGCGGAGTTGACGCCGCGGGCGATTGCCCTAGGGGTTTTACTGGGTCTGATCTTCGGCGCGTCCAACGTCTACCTCGCGCTGAAGATCGGACTCACCGTCAGTGCGTCGATTCCCATCGCCGTCTTGTCGATCACGATTTTCCGCTGGCTCGGCCGCTCCACGATTCTCGAGAACAACATCGTCCAGACGACCGGCTCGGCG
>QHUJ01000104.1 GCA_003221895.1 Gemmatimonadota bacterium
CTCGCTACCTCGCGGACGTCGCGCGCCAGGTGGGGCGGGATCGATTTCTGGAGTTTTGGAACTCACCGCTATCCGTGGACTCGGCGCTGTCGCGCGCGCTGCGCCAACCGGTTGGCGAATGGACGGCTCAGTGGCAGACTCGGTTCACGCCGCCCATTCGCCTCGGGTCGAGTGCGCCTGCCGCTGCGTCGCTCCTCGCCGTCATTCTCGCCATCATAGCAATCGCGAGCACGGCAGTGACGGCGCGCAAGCGGCAGGTCAGATGATGCGACTCGCGGCAATCATTGTGCTCGTGACTGTTGTCGCCGTTCCTCGGGCGGCGGCATCGCAAGGGAAGCGCTGGGAGCGTCAGGTTCGGGCGCAGCTCGATCGCACAGTGAATGCACTGCAGGGGACGTCGCGGAGCGGGGGGCAGACGCGTGTCCTGAACGTGGGTCCCCTGAATACCGACGAGTCCGATTCGATTGTTGTCGAGTTGAATCCCGGGAAGGCCTACGACATTGTGGCGGTGTGCGATGAGGATTGTACCGGCCTGCATCTCCTGCTCGGCACGGCCAAGAACGACGTTGCAGTCGACCGGTCCAGCGAAAACCTCCCCGTTCTCCACTACGCTCCCACTCAGGCCGGATCGTACCGGATCAAGGTCACAATGGCCGCCTGTCGGGTGAATCCGTGCTGGTACGGGGTCGCCATCAGGGGTTCCTGAGCGCGAAAACCACTATTGGGAGTGGATTCGCGAAGCCAAGGTGTTTATCTTCAACCGTTCACACGTCTGGCAGTCGCCCAGGCGGAAGGGCCAATCATCAGGCGGCGCTCGCGGGCCTCGGCATCGGGTCGAGGTAGCACGCATGGCGCGCCGAGGGTGATCCGAGCGTCCTCCCCAGCAGCCTGCCAGCCTTACTTACGGCGACACACGCCTTTCTCAAGAGCCCGGCGCGGCAGACGAGCGTCGTTCACTTCCTCCAAATGAGGAACGTGCTACGAGTTCGCCCGTCGCCAGGGCAGGAACAGACAACGTTATGACCGGTCCGCAGCAACACAGCCATTTAACCCGCCCAGTCCACAAAGAACCACCCGCCCACGCGCCCAATGCGGCGCTCATGATCGACTTCGACAACGTGACGATGGCGATCCGCTCGGATCTGCAAACCGAGCTGAAACGCCTGCTCCAATCGGAGATCATTCGGGGCAAGGTTGCGGTGCAGCGAGCGTACGCCGATTGGCGCCGCTACCCGCAGTACATCGTCCCGCTCTCCGAATCGTCGATCGACCTGATCTTCGCGCCCGCCCACGGCGCCAACAAGAAAAACGCGACCGACATCCGACTCGCGATCGACGCGCTCGAGCTGGTATTCACGCGGCCCGAAATCGGCACGTTCATTCTGCTGTCGGGCGACTCCGATTTCTCCTCGCTCGTGCTCAAGCTCAAAGAGTACGGCAAGTACGTAATCGGCGTGGGCATCCGTGAGTCGTCGAGCGATCTGCTCATCCAGAACTGCGACGAGTACTACTCCTACAACGAGCTTGCCGGCTTCACCAAGGCGAGCGACGTCGAGTACGTGAAGCGCGATCCGTGGGAGCTCGTCGTCGAAGCCGTGAAGCAGATGACGGCGCACAACGACGTCATGCGCTCCGACCGGCTCAAACAGGTCATGCAGGAGATCGATCCGAACTTCGACGAGAAGGACGCCGGATTCTCGCGCTTCAGCAAGTTCGTCATCGAGGCCGCACGCCGCGGCCTGATCACGCTGACCCGGCTCGATAACGGACAGTACGAGATCGCGCTCGGTCCGGAGGTCGCAGGCGCGGCGGCGCAGCCCGCGCTCGCCGCCATTGCGGAATCGAACGAGCGCGCACGGTCCGAGCGCTCGGGTGGCAGCGGTCGGCGCGGCGGCCGGGGGGGCGGTCGGGGCGGTCGAGGATCCCGGTCCGATCGCGAGGAGCCATCGCCGGCATCGACCTCGGAGCCCGCAGCACCCGAGCAACCCGACGCACCCGCGGCGAAAGCCGGGTTTTCATTCGGTGACGCATTCGGCCGTATCCGGGACGCCGTCGGCAGAATCGGGGTGAATGACGAAGAGGCTCCGGAGGCTGAGGCTCCGGAGGCCGAGGCTCCGGAGGTCGAGGCTCTGCAGGCCGAGGCTCCGCCGCCGGCATCGCCGGCGCCCGACCTCGAAGAGGAAGACGAGATCCCGATGCCCGCGTCCTCGGCGCCACCGCCGCCGTATAGTCAGCCCGGTCAGCCCGCAGGCGGTTTCGCCGCGCGGGGCAGAGGAGGCCGGTTCCGTCGCGGATCGCGCGGTGGACGGCCGGGTCAGCCCGTGCCGGAAATTCCCAAGATCGGCGTCGTCGAGGTCGATCCAAGTTTCCGGCCGCGTGTCGAGGTCGTGCCCACGACCCCGAGAGCGCCACAGGTCGGAGGTCAAGCCGCTACGAACGGCCAGGCCGAGCGTGGTGAGCGAGGAGAACGCGGCGGCCGCGGTCGGGGAGGCAAAGGCGGAAGAGGCCGCGGTGAAAACGGCGAGCGCGGCGAGCGCGGCCGGGGTCGGCGCGGCGGTCGTGGCGGCCGCGGGGGCGGGGGCGGGGGCGGTGGAGGAGGACGTGGACCGCGGCGTCACGACTCGGAGACTGTCGAGGTCTCGAACCAGAACGCGCGGCCGGTCGTCGAGGAGACGCCTCCACCACGACCTCCCGAGCGTCCAGAACCTCCACCACCGCCGGCGGCGTCGACGGGCGGCGACGGTGAGTCCTTTTGGTCTAAGGTGAAGCGGGGCCTCACCGGAGGCACTTGAACCGCGGCGCTCCAGTTGCGGCGAAGTTCTACGCGCGACCCACGGAAGAGGTCGCGCGTGGACTATTAGGGCGCATCCTCGTCAGCGACATCGGCGGGCGCCGCCGCCAGACCGCCGGCCGCATCGTGGAGGTCGAGGCGTACCTCGGACCGCACGATCCCGCGTGTCATGCCTACAATCGCCGCCGCACTGCGCGGACGGAGCCGCTCTACGGACCCCCCGGCACCGCATACGTCTACTTCACCTACGGCATGCACTGGTGTCTGAACGCGGTCACGGAGACGCTCGACTTCCCCGCGGCCGTCCTGATCCGCGCGCTGGAGCCGATCGGCGGTGCGGACACGATGCGGCGACGTCGCGGCACAGAGCCGCTGTGTGCCGGGCCTGCTCGACTGTGCCAGGCGATGGGCATCACTGGTGCGGTGAACGGCGTGTCCCTGCAGCGCGGCCGGCTGCGGATCGTCGAAGGACCAGCGCCCAGGAAGTCCGAGATTGTCGTCGGACCGCGCATCGGCATCACGCAGGCGGCCGACTGGCCGCTGCGGTTCTATCTCAAGGGTTCTCCGTGGGTGTCCCGCCAGGGCTGATCCGCTTGCACCAACAACCGATCATACTCGACGGTCACATCGATACGGCGCAGCGCATGCTCGACGGCAACGTCGACATCTCCGCCCGCCTGCCCGATGGACACGTCGACGTGCCGCGCATGAAAGCGGGCGGGATCTCGGCCGCGTTCTTCTCGATCTGGGTGGACGACACGTACGGGCCGGGCAGGGCCTACAAGCGCGCGCTCGCCCTGATCGACGCCGTTCGCCGGCTGGCGGCTACGGCCGCCGACGTGGAGTTGGCGACCAACGGCGAGGAAGTTCGTGCGGCGGTGAGCCGCGGTCATGTGGCGGCGTTGATGGGCGTCGAAGGCGGCCATGCCATCGAGAACTCACTCGAGAAGCTCGATGGCCTGTACGCGCGCGGGGTGCGCTATATGACGCTCACGTGGAACAACGGCAATGATTGGGCGGGGTCGTCCATGGACCCCAACCGCGCCGGCGGGCTGAGTGATTTCGGCAAACACGTCATCCGGCGCATGAGTCAGCTCGGGATGCTGGTGGACGTGTCGCACGTGTCCGATGCGACGTTCTGGGACGTGCTGGCGACCATGACGCGTCCCGTGATCGCCTCACACTCATCGTGCCGGGCACTGGCCTCCCATCCGCGCAATCTCACAGACGATCAGCTGCGCGCCATCGCCAGGAATGGCGGCGTCGTCGGCGTGAACTTCTTCCCGGTATTCCTGGACGATCACTTCGGGGCGCAGTACGCGGAGGTCAACCGGCGGCTGCGTCCGGAGTTCGACGCGATTCGCGCTCGCCATCCCGGACAGCCCGGTCTCGCCGACTTCGAGATCGACAAGCTCCGCGGTGCGCACCTCCAGGGCCTCGATATCCCCGATGTCAGCCGGTTACTCGACCACATCGACCATGCGGTCCAGGTCATGGGGATCGATCATGTGGGTCTGGGGAGCGATTTCGACGGGATCAGCGTGCTGCCGCGGCCCATGAAAGACGCGACGTCGCTGCCGCTCCTCGTCGCGGGCCTGCGAGCCCGCGACTACAGCGACAGCGACGTCCGGAGCATCCTCGGCGAAAACTTTCTGCGGCTGCTTAGTGCCGCTCCGTAATGCCTTCCTTGGAGGTGCCCAGGCTGTAGCGCAGGCCGGCCTGCAGCGTGTGCGTGTTGCCGTCGAGCAGGAATCCCTGCGCGCTCGATGTCAACAGGTAATGGGCAAAGACGTTGAACCTGCTCGAGTAGTTCATCTGGAGTCCGCCCATCACCCAGACGAACGCCTTGCTCGACGCGTCGTGCACGCGACTCGCTGCTTCTTCCGCCTCGCCCAGGGTGGTGCAGCTCGAGCAATCGACGCTGGGATTGAGGACCTGCATCAGGGCGAATCCGCCGCCCGCGAACGGCTCGATGACTTTCTGTGACGGATAGGCGAGCACACCGAACATGAAGCGTCGCACATCGCTGAAGGTGACGTCGCGGAAGCCTGGGCCGACCGAAGAGGTCGAGGCGTTGGGGTCGAAGATGACGGCGTGCGCGTCAGCCAGGAAAAACGACTGTTCGTACGCCGCGTATAGCGCGGTACGGCGGGCGGTGATCAACCAATGGCCGCCGATGATGGGATCGTAGACGTAGGCCTCGGTGTTCGTCTTCGAGACGAATGCGCCGCCCTGCGCGCCCCAATACCACTGATAGTTCTTGTTCCACCCTTTGCCTTGCTGCGGTGGAATGAAGAAGTAGGAGGCGCCGAGCGAGGCCTGTGCCTGTGCCGTGAACGCATTGCTGTAGAACGGATTGTCGGGCCGGTATTGGGCGCGCACGTCGCCGCGAATCGCCAGATGGTGCGACACGAAGCCGCGGAAGCCCAGGCCGGCACCGATCAGGTGCTGCGTAAAGTCGTACGGAGGATCGTGGGCGAACACCATGTGCGAGTACCCACCGGACGCGACGAGTGTGAGCCGATCGCTCGCCGGAAAATTGAAGACGACATTGGCGCTGATACCGGAGACGTCGATGTTCTGAGTAGCAGCCACGTTCCGCGTGGCGATGAAGTCACCCACCACCTCGAGCCCGACGCGGTCACTGAGGCTGTACCCGATCCGCACGCCGCCGCCGAACCCGTTTTCAACCAGGAACGACTTGTCGAACCGCCACCAGGAGCCGAAGCCGTTGAATTCGAGGGCCTGTGACTTTTGGGCCGCGAGACGGGAGGGATTCGCTACCAAGGTCAGGAATCCCGCCAGGAGAATCAGCCGCTTCATCGGACTCCTCCGGGCCCCCGCCCGCTTAGGGAGCCGTCAATAGGACCGCGTTGAAGAGCAGCTTGAAGGTGCCGTGGGTCTGGCCCCGGAACTGCGGCCGGAAGCCAAACAGGATCACACGCCCCCCCCTGCTGCCTACCGGTATCTCCACCAGCGCCGCCTTCCCCTCCAGTCGCTCCTGGTACCTCGCGTAGCCGGAGCGCAGGGGTTTTGGGGGATATGTCGCCAGCGCTCGAGCCGAGCCCGATACGCTGAAGGCCGCGCTATTCTCGAAATAGATCTGGAGGGAATCGGACACCCCGAGCGTAACGACGCTCTTGGGCCCCGCCCCCGCCAAAACCGTACCGAAAATAGAGCCTGGAGCGTAAAACTGCAAAGGTTTTGGACCCGATGCCTCGCCAGCTAGAACGTTTACCACCGGGAGGTTAAGGCGTGTAATCGCGAAATTACTTGAAGCATCGAGGCAGACAAGCGTCCCCCCACCCCGAACAAACTCCGAAACGGCAGTCGCACCCGCGTCGCCCATGCCACCTGCGTACTGCACCGGAATGCGAGTCGAGTCGATCCCGCGGACAAGGGATGCCTCCTCCGCGTCGGGCAAGACGATCACATCAAATCGCTGGCGAAGAGTGCCCTTCCTGAGATCGCTGTCGTGCACTGTCGTGTAAGTGATGCCGTACTGCTCGAACAACCAGCGCGTCCAGCCTTCATCGATGTTGCCGGTCCACGGTTTGTAGAGTCCGATGCGAGGGAGCCGCTTCACCGTGCGCCCTCCCGCCGGCGCCGTGCGAACCGCGGTCACATTGAAGCCATGTCGCGCCGCCTCCTCGCTCAGAATCGCGCGGGCCCTGGGTCCCCGGACGATCAGGCTGTCACTCAGCACCGTGACGGACTGCCCGGCGGCGAGCAGCTGCGCCACGGCGCGCGATTCGGCGTTGGTTCGATTGCGCAGCACGAACACCTCTCCGCTCCCTTGGATTTTTCCGGGCGCTACGACCACGCTGTCGACATTCACCAGATTGGCATTGAAAGACTGATTCACGACGTCGGCGCGCACGCCCATGGTATAGGGCAGGGTCCAACCGGCGACGTCGTACGGCGGGCGGTCGTTTACCGGCGTGTACTGTTGCGGCTCGAGCAGATCCTTGGCGTGTGCCCGGTAGGGCTGGCCCATCGGTACGACGAGCGAGCCGGCCGGGTAGCTCCGTCCATCGGCGGTGAACGGCTCAGCGGCGCGGCGGACCTCGACCCCGCCGATCCGCAGCACGTTCGCGAGGGAGGACCACGCCTCGAGGTCGCGCTGGTCCGGCGGGAGCACATAGGCGAATGGATTCCCTGCCAGACCAGCTTCCACTGCGCGGCGACCGAGTCCGACGAAGCGATCGATGAACGTCAGTCGATCGCGGGACGCGAGGTGCACCAGCGCCTCCGAGGCGATCAGCTCGTAACGCACGATGTCAGCCAGATGCCACGTGCCGCCGGGCCATTGCGCGGGCTGGTTGACACCGCGCGGCGGCTGGCGCACCGAGTCGGCGGCGAACGTGATGGGTGAGCCGAGTCGCGTGCTCGCAGCTTCGGTGAGAATGCCGACCATGTTGTGACGCG
>QHUJ01000227.1 GCA_003221895.1 Gemmatimonadota bacterium
TCGCTGTAGCTCAGGCCGTGGGCGGCGAGGCGCGCGGGATCGGCGATCACCTCGATCTCGCGAACGTCCGACCCCTGCACGTCGACGCGGCCCACGCCCGGCACGCGTGAGATCAGCGGCTTGATGTCGTAGCGGGCGAGGTCGTACAGTGTCGCCGGTTCACCGCCTTCGACGTTGTACGACAGGACGGGGAACAGCGACGGCGTGAGCTGCTCGATTTCCAGCTCGAGGGCCGCCGGCAACGCGGCCTGAATCTGGTTGACGCGCGCCCGCACCAGCTGCAGTGCGCGATCCATGTCGGTGCCGGACGTGAACGTGATCGAGATCTCTGTCGCGCCGCGAATGGTGTGCGAGCGGACGCGCGTGACGCCGGGCACGATGCTGACCGCCTCTTCCAGCGGGCGCGTCACGCTGAAGACGATCTGCCGCGCGCCCAGGGTCGATCCCTCCGCCACGATGGTGATGCGTGAGAACCGCAGCTCGGGATAGATGGCGGACGGCAGGCGCAGCGCCGACCAGACGCCGGCCACGCTCACGACGCCGGCAATCAAATATACGAACCGCCGCTGGCGGCTCAGCACATCGAACAGCGTCACGGGTGCGCGGCGCCAATCCTCGCGCTGTCCGTCACACCGTACGCGCCTGTCGTCACGATGCGCTCGCCGGCGGCAAGCCCGCTGATGATCTCCGCCTTCGTCTCGGAGCGTCCGCCGACGATCACCGGCCGCCCCTGCGCCAGGCCCGCGGAGTCGACGACGAACACCCGGAACGCCTCGCCGTCAGGGACGAGCGCCTCGATGGGCACGGTAATCGCGTCGTCATGGATGCCGGTGATGATCCGACCCGACACCGCTTCGCCGATGCGGAGCGATCGCGCCCACCCCGCGTCGGAACGGGTCGGGCCGAGGTGCGCTCGCACGGCGACCGCGCGCGTCACCGAATCAACGGACGCCGCAACGCTCACCACGGTCGCCGCGCCGAGGCCGTCGGCGGTTGCGCCCTCGCCGCTCGTCAGTGCCAGCGTGTCTCCGCTCCGAATGCGTCTCGCCTCGGCGGGTGACACCGTGAACACGACATCCAGTGCCGCAGGGTCCACAACCTCCACGAGCGTCTGGCTGACGTCGACCGAGGCTCCCAGAACCGCCGTCATTTGCGTCACGACGCCGGCGAGCGGCGCCCGCAAAGTCTCAAGCTCCTGCGAGCGCCGCGCGGTCACCGCGGCCGACTGCGCGGCTGCCAGGTCGGCCGCGGCCTGGTCGGTGTCGCGCTGCGGGAGGATCCCCGCCTGCGCGAGGCGTGCCGCGCGCGCCGCGTTTCGCTCCGCACTCGCCAGGGTGGCCGCGGCACTTTGTGCGGCGGCGTCGAACGGCGCGCGCTCGAACGCGATCAATGAATCGCCTTTCGCCACGCGCTGCCCCGCCGCTCACCGTGGCCGCCGCATCGGCGGCCGGCCGCTCGCCGCCATGGCATGCGCCGATGATACCGAGTGCGAGCAGCCCAACGCTGAAGCGCATCATGGCTGGTCCGCTCTCAGCGTCAGCCAGCGCAGGGTGCGTGCGGCGGCATCGGTGGCGGCCAGGTCGTCGATGTAGCGCGCGAGGATTTCGCGCGCGTTGCGCTGAGCTTCCAGCACGTTTGCGAGCGCCACGGCGCCCTCCCCATAGGCCTGCAGGGACATACCCGCGATCCGGTCGGCACTCGTGACCAAGGCCGCCGAACGGCGTACGCGGGCCTGCGCCGCGATGAGGTCGCGCCGCGACCGCGCCACCGCGGCGTCGGTCTCGTGCCGCGTCAGGTCGAGCTCCGCGAGCGCCCGATCGCGCTCCGCAGTCGCCTGCGTGACGGCACCACCACTCTGATTGAAGAGCGGGAACGGCAACGAGAAGCCGATCACAGGCAGGAGTTGATTGGGGTCTGCGGCCCCGGAGTCGCCCTTATCGACGCCGAACACGACGCTCGGCGCGAACCGGCTCGCACGCGTGAACGAGAGATTGCGCTCCGCCGCGCGCAGTCGTGCCGCGGCCGCGGCGACGGGCAGCCACTCGCCCGGCCCGACGCTCGCGCCGCTGTCGTCGGGGACGACCAGCGAATCGACCAGGGTGATGCTCGGGGTGTCGGCGGGCAGGCCCATCTGGAGTTGGAGCGACAGCAGCGTGCCGAGTGCCGCGAGGGAGTCGTCCGCCGCGGCATTTTCGAGCTGGCCGGCGTTCACGGCGGCGAGCCGGACGTCGAGCTCGCTCACGTCGCCCACTTCCCGGCGCAACTGCGCGATTCTGAGCAAGCTGTCGGCGTCGTTCGCAGTGCGGCGCGAGAGCCGCGCGTGCATCGCGGTAGCCAGGCTGCGGGTATACGTGGTGTCGACGTCGAACCGAATGGCCGCCTGCTCGAACGCGAATTGATGGCGCGCCGCATCCCGCGCCGCCTCCGCCGCGCCGATGCGCGGCGCGCGCAGCCAGGGAAGATCGAGTGGCAGCTCCGCGAGCGCGTGATAGTTCGGCGGATCCTTCGAGTAGCTGCCCGACAGGGTTGGATTAGGAAAGGCGCGGGCCGTGCCCACCGCTCCGAGGGCCGCGATGGTATCGGCACGCCCGAAGGCCGCGCGCGCACCGCGGGCGAAGGCGGCGGCGACCGCATCGGCGCGTGTCACCGGTTGCTGCGCCGTCAGGACGGCGGGGAATATCGCGGCGGCGAGCGGCATTGGCAGTCGCATGGCCCAAAAGCTAAGGTTCCTACCTTACGGGAGGCTTACAACCGCCGGGAAGTCGATCTCGACGCGCGTGCCGGCGGAGTCGGACGCCACGGCGATCCGGGCGCCGTGCAGGTCGGCGATCCAGCGTGCGATCGGAAGGCCGAGGCCCGCTCCCTCCGCGTGGGTGCGAGCACTGTCCCCGCGGTAAAACCGCTCGAAGATCCGCGGCAGCTGGTCCGCCGGAATGCCGATTCCGCTGTCGGTCACGACGACGGAGCGCCTGACGTCGCGACCTGTGACGTCGAGCCGGACGCGGCCGCCGGAGGGCGTGTACTTGATCGCGTTGTCGAGGACGATCAAGATCATGCGCTCCACGAGTCCCGCGTCCCCCATGATTTGCGCTTCCTCGAACGAGCCCACGACCAGGGCCACCCCCTTACGCTCGGCGAGCGTGCGGGCGGCCGCGACCGCCTGCGATGCGACGTCATCGAGATAGAACGATGCGCGAACCATCTCGCGCCCGCCGGCGTCGGCGCGCGCCAGCGTCAGCAGGTCGCCCACGATGCTTCCGAGCCGCTCCGCTTCCCGCTCGATGGTCTGAAACGCGACCGCGTCTCCCGCGGGGTCGCGCGCCTGCGACAGCGCGATCTCCGTCCGGGTGCGCAGGATCGTCACGGGCGTGCGCAGCTCGTGGGCGGCGTCCGCCATGAAGCGGCGCATCTGTTCCATGGACTGCTCGACGGGGATCGTCGATTGCCGTGCCAGCAGGAAACCGCCGAGTGCCACGAGAATCAGCGCGGCGAAAGCGGCGGTTCCGAAGATCCCGATCAAGCCCGCGTATTGCTCGCGGAGATTTGGGATG
>QHUJ01000140.1 GCA_003221895.1 Gemmatimonadota bacterium
AAATGCAGGCCGCGGCCGAGGAGTTGGATTTCGAGCTGGCCGCGGTGTTGCGCGATCAATTGCTCGAGCTCAAGGCCGATGCGCCTCTCCGCGAACGAGCTCAGCCGGTTCGGTGAGGAGCTCGGCGCCCAGCTCACCGCGCCGGCGGTAATTGGGCTGTCCGGCGAGCTCGGCACCGGCAAGACGACGCTCGTGCAGGCGATCTGCCGCGGCCTCGGTGCCCGCGCTCGCGCGACCAGCCCCACCTACGCACTCGTCCATCACTATGACGCCGGGGCGACACCTGTCTACCACGTCGATTGTTATCGGCTGCGCCAACCCGACGAAGCGCGCGATCTCGGTTTCGACGATATGGTTCGCGAAGGCGCAATCATCCTGATCGAGTGGCCGGAGCGCGCGGGCGCTTGGGCGCCGGCGCTGGATCGCCATTTTCAGTTGTCGTACGATACAGATCCGGCGCGGCGCGTGGTCGACGAAACGGCGGTAGTGTGA
>QHUJ01000141.1 GCA_003221895.1 Gemmatimonadota bacterium
GACTACTCCGTCGGGTCTCGGCAGCACGCCGCGCAGTTACTACCGATTATCAAGCGGGTCCTCGGGAAAACACGCATGGACGAGCTCGAGGGGATTGTCGTTGGAGATGGCCCCGGCAGTTTTACGGGGCTGCGCATCGGTTGGGCAGCTGCCAAGGGCCTGGCGCACGAGCACCAGCTTCCGATCCTTGCCGTTCCGACGCTGCACGCCGCCGCGTACGAAAACGCCGCCGGTACCGCCGGTCCTGTCCTGGTCTGTTTCGATGCGCTGCGCGGGCAGGTGTTCGGCGCGATCTATGGCTTTCCGGACGGCAGGCTCGAAACACTCGTCGCCCCCGGTCTCTTCACAATAGCGGCGCTCGCCCGAATGGCTCCCGCGGTCCCGGCTCTGGCGGTTGTCGCGGATGGTGCCGAGCGCTACGAGCGGGAAATCGCAGACTGGATCGGGCGGCCGCCGGTCGGAATGGAATCGCGTGGCGGCGCCGCCGCCGGGCTGCTTGCCCTGGCTCCGCTGGTGGGGTATCCGGCAACCGGTGAGCCGGTGTATGGACGTCCCGCCGAAGCGCAAGTGAAATGGGAGAGTCGCCACGGTCGCCCCCTTCCGCATTCGTTCCGCTAGACTCGGCGACGTCCCAGCGGTCCACGCGATCGAGCAGAAGGTCTTCGCCGATCCCTGGTCCACGCAGGATTTCCGCGACTGCCTCGCATCCGACGCGTTGTTTCTCGTTGCTGAGGTCGCCGGTGAGGTGGGTGGCTATGTCGTCGCGCTGGACGCGGCGGATGAGGGCGAGATCCTGAATCTCGCGGTCGCGCCTGGGGGCCGGCGCATAGGTCTCGGCCGCGCGCTCGTCGAAGCCATTCTCGGGGTACTGAAGGACCGGGACGTCAGCCACGTCTACCTCGAGGTGCGGGAATCGAATGCTCCGGCGCGCGCCCTGTACGCCGCCCAGGGGTTCCGCGAGGTGGGCCGCCGCGAGGCGTACTACCGCCGGCCGGTGGAGGACGCCATCGTTCTGAGACATGATGCATAACTTTGATACAAGTGGCGTATCTTTGGTTGACAGAATGACTTGCGATTTATATAGTGTGTGGCACCCTTGGGCCCAACCCGCTTAATCGCTCGGAGGTCGTTGTGAGCCGCAGTCTCAACAAGGTCCAGCTCATCGGGAATCTGGGGGCCGATCCCGAGGTGCGAAGCACGAATAGCGGTTCCCGGGTAGCTACCCTCTCCGTCGCGACCAGCCGGCAGTGGACGGGGAACGGGGGCGAAAAGCAGGAAAAGACGGACTGGCATCGCGTTATCTGCTGGAATAACAAAACCGGTTCGGGTCTGGCCGACGTATGCGAGAAGTACCTGAAGAAGGGTGACAAGGTCTATGTAGAGGGCCGGATCGAGTACCGGACCTGGGAAGACAACAACAAGCAGACGCGCTACGTCACTGAGATCATCGCGCGCGAGCTGATCATGCTGGGCTCGAGAGGCGGAGCCGCTCCCGTCGGAGCTGGGGCAGGACGAGGGGCCGGAGCAGTTGCCGAAGCCGGCGGGAAAACCCCCGAATCGCTCGACGCGTTCCCGGAGGCGCTGGATGAGGAGGACGACGATCTGCCGTTCTAGCCGCACCGTTCTACTGGCCCTGGCGGCGTTGCCGCTCATGTGGCGAGTCCTGGCGGCGCAGGATACGACTCAGGCGGTGCAGCAACAGGACACCACGCAGGCGGCCGCTGCCTTCCAGGGACAGCTCCCCTCGAGTCACACAGTAGTCCGCGGTGAGACCCTGTGGTCCATCGCCCAGATGTATTTCAATGATCCGCTGCTCTGGCCCGAGATCTACCGTCTCAACACCGCTGTCGTCGAAGACCCGCACTGGATTTATCCCGGTGAGGTTCTCAATCTCGCCGAGATGCTGAATGTCGCGCAGGGCCCCGGCGTTCGTCCGGATACGTCCCAGGCCGCGGCAGACACGGTACGGGCTGCCCCGGGCGACACGATTGCTGCGGTGATCCCGACCGACACGGCGATGATCGACACGATCCCCGGCGATACCACCGTCATCGTCGAGGCGCCGCC
Organism: Gemmatimonadota bacterium; assembly: GCA_003221895.1. GTDB lineage: Bacteria > Gemmatimonadota > Gemmatimonadetes > Gemmatimonadales > GWC2-71-9 > 20CM-2-65-7. The sequence continues at coordinate 2,068 of QHUJ01000141.1, forward strand.
CACGGTCGCCGAGACCTACGAAACGATGTTCGATCGGCGGCGGACCAAACGGCAGCAAGTCCAGGATGTGCTGCGGGCCTACGCCGAGCAGCCCTACCGGCCACTGCGTGCCGGCGAGTTCTACGGCGCCGGATTCCTGAGCGAAGGTGAGGATCTGCCCTGGGGAACGGTGGTGGGTGCCACCTCCACGTCGGCGATTTTGCGCTTGTCCACCACCAACAGCGCCACGCTGTACGAGGAAATCGCGATTCGACCGCCGCACAACGCGTCGTACCACGTCGGCGATTCCGTGTTGCTCGCTCGCATCGACCGGGCCTTGCAGAGCGGACCGTGGGGCCAGGTCATTGTGCCCGTCGGGATTGCGCGGGTGACGGCCATCCAGGAATCCCAGGTGCTGGCGCGCGTCGTCGGTCAATATGAGCGAGTGCATGACGGCCAGCTCGCGATGCCGCTCGAGCCATTCCGCGATCCGGGACAGGTGCGCCCCACGCCGGTCGAGAAGGGAATGCTGGCCAAGCTGATCGAGGCCCGCGATCTCCATCCGATTGCCGGCGCCCAACAATACTTCTTCATCGACAAGGGTCGCCGCGACGGCGTGGCTCTGGGCGACGTATTCGAGGTGTACAAGCCGGCCGAGGGCTACCTCGGTTCAGCGTCGGAAGAAGTCCGTGCGGTGATGATGATCGTGCATACGCGTGAGCGTTCGTCCACGGGTCTGCTGATTCAGATTACGCATCCCGGGCTCGATGTCGGTCTTCCTGTACGGCTGATCAAGAAGATGCCCTCCTGATCGGTGGCCGGGCTCGCTCCTCGTGGAGCGGGCCTGGCTTCTGTGTACCGTGATTGTCCCCCTGCATCTCATTGCGTTAGCGCTCTACGGATTGGCCACGGCGCTGGCATTGGCGCCGTTCATCGGTCTGCGCCCCGCGGCGCCCCGTGCGCTCGCGATCGCCTTCCCCTGCGCTGGAGCGGCTGCGCACGTGGTCGCCGTCTCACAGCTCACGCTGTTCGGCCTGGGACCAGCACTCTCGATGCTCGCACTGTGTCTCGTGCTGCTGCAGCTCGCGAGCGAGCGGCTGCTGCGCGGCTCTGCCGTCTCCTTTTTCGCCGGGCCGCTCGCAACCGGGCTCGTCGGGCTCGCGATTCTGAGCGGGCTCACGCCCGGGGCGGAGACCGCGACCAGCCGCAACGCGTGGTTCGTCATGCATGTCGTGTTGAGCGTGCTGGGAGTCGCGTTGATGGCGCTCGCGTTCATCGCTGCGGCGCTCTATCTGTTGCAATTCCGTGAGCTGAAGGCCCGCCGCTTCGGCCAGATCTTCCAGCTCTTTCCGCCACTCGAACGACTCGATCAACTCAATCGATTCGCGCTCGTCGCCGGATTCCCGGCGCTCACACTTGGCGTGCTGCTCGCGCTCGGCTACGGCGCGCGGTTCGCAGGCGAGGGAGGAGGTGGCCTGCAGGCTGCCAAGGCGCAGATCGTATGGGGCCTCTTCACCTGGATCGTTCTGGGATGGGCGGTCTGGGTCCGCGTCGTCCGCCATTGGGCCGGCCGCCGCGCCGCTGTCGCCAGTATCGCGGGTTTCTCGGCCGTGCTCCTCGTCTATGTCGCGCTGAAGCTCGTGGAGCCCGGTGTCGGACGATTCCTGTGACCACTCACGCCGGCATGGGCATCAAGGTCTTGGGCGTGAACCATCGGACCGCGCCGCTCGATGTGCGCGAGCGCTTTGCGCATGGCGCGCACGAGGTTCCCGCCGCGCTCCAGCGCGTGATGGCGGCAGGTGCGAGCGGCGGTGTCTTGCTCTCCACCTGTAACCGCACCGAGTTCTATCTGTTGGCGGAGGACGAGCCGGCGCTCGAAGCGGTGTGGGCGCTGCTGGGCGAACGGCTTTCGAGCGGCCCGCGGGGAGAGGGCGCCGCGCGCGAATACGGTTACATCGAGCGCGACCGTGACGCCGTCCGTCATCTCTATCGCGTCTCGTCCGGCCTCGACTCGATGATCCTGGGCGAATCGCAGATCCAGGGTCAGGTGCGCGAAGCCTGGGAGGCGTCCCGCGCGCAGGCAGGACCCGTGCTGCACCGGCTGTTCCAGACTGCGCTGCACGTCGGCTCGCGGGTCCGCACGGAGACGGGGCTCGGCGTGGGCACCGCGTCGGCGGCGTCGGCGGGTGTCGCGGTTGCGGGCAAGATCTTCGGCGACCTGGCCGGCCGCACCGCGCTCATTCTGGGCGCCGGCGACATGGCAGAGCTGGCGGCGACCTGCCTGAGCGACGAGGGCGTGCAGATCACACTCGTGGCCAACCGCACGCAAGAGCGCGCCCGCGCCATCGCCGAGCGTCTCGGAGGGCGGGCCATATCGCTCGAAGAGGCCTGGGCGCACTTCGCGACGACCGACATCGCGCTCTGTTCGACTGCCGCGCCGCACGCGGTGGTCACCTGGGAGCGTGTTGGGTCGGTGATTGCCGAGCGGCGTGGCCGGCCGCTGTGCGTCCTCGACCTCGCAGTCCCGCGCGACGTCGATCCCGCGGTGGGGCAGATCGAGAACGTGTTTCTCTACGACGTCGACGATCTCCAGACCGTTGCCGCCCAGGCAACGGCGCGACGCCGCGATGAAATCCCGGCTGCGGAACGGATCGTCGAGGAGGAAACGGATCACTTCTGGGCCTGGTACGGCGGCCTGGGCGTCGTTCCCGCCATCAAGGAGTTCCGCTCACGCATGGATACCCTCCGTGCGGCAGAGCTCGAGCGCGCGCTCAAACAGCTGGACCATCTGTCGCCGGACGATCGCGCGCGCGTCGAGCAGTTCAGCCAGGCGCTCCTGAACAAGTTCCTGCATCAGCCCACGCTCGCCCTCAAAGAAGCCGCTGAGCAGGGCCGCGGCTACGGCCTGCTCGAAGCGCTGCGCCGCCTGTTCGGTATGGAGCCACCCGCGTGACCCAACGCGTACTTGTGACCGGCGGGGCAGGGTACATCGGCAGCATCATCGTAGACCAGCTTCTCGAGCGGGACTACCACGTGTTCGTGCTCGATGACCTGAGCGCGGGGCACCCCGAGGCCGTCGCGCGCGGGGCGAGCTTCGTGCAAGGCAACGTCGGCAATCGGGAGCTGGTCGAGGCGTTGTTGACACGGGAACGGATCGAGTCCGTCGTACACTTGGCGGCCTTTGCACTCGTGGCGGAATCGGTCGCGCAGCCTCAGAAGTATGTGGCCAATAATGTCACGGCCGCCCGTGTACTATTGGAGGCGGTGGCACGCGCCAGGATCCGGCGGTTCGTATTTTCCTCGTCGTGCGCCGTCTACGGGCATCCGGCGAAGATTCCGATTACCGAGGACACCCCTCAGGCTCCGGTGAATCCGTACGGTGAGACGAAGCGGGACTTCGAACGGCTATTGGCGGATTTCGGTCCGAAGCATGGCATCAGCGTCGTGAGCCTGCGGTATTTCAATGCCTCGGGCGCGACCGAACGGCTGGGGGAGGATCATGCCCCCGAGACGCACTTGATCCCGAATGTGCTCGCTGTCGCGCTCGGCAAGCAGCCCGCCGTGAACGTGTATGGGACCGATTATCCCACGCCTGATGGTACCGCCGTGCGAGATTACGTGCATGTCGCCGACATTGCCGACGCGCATCTGCGCGCGCTCGCTGTCCCGGCCGACGAAAAGGCGCCGGTCGCCGTGAATCTCGGGACGGGCGGCGGTCACTCGGTTCGAGAGGTCGTCGACGCGGCAGGGCGGGTGACCGGGAAGAAGCTCAAGACGTCGGAGCAACCGCGCCGTCCTGGTGATCCGCCGGCACTCGTCGCCGCAGTGGACCACGCCGCCTCGGTGCTGGGGTGGCGCGCCACTCGGTCGAGCCTCGAAGAGATTCTGGAGACCGCCTGGCGCTGGCATCGAGCGCATCCGCAGGGCTACAAGGGAGGAGTGTAAGTGCTGCTACAGGTCCGAGGAGCGATTCCGACCACACCGTGGGAGCTGGTGCTCACGTCCAGTCCCGAGACGCAATTCGTGCTCGGGATCCTCGCCGTGTTCTCAGTCGTGTCGTGGTATCTGATCGTCCTCAAGTGGTGGCAATTCCGCCGCATGCGCCAGCTCGCCGATCGCTTTATGGCGGAAGTCGAGAAAGCGCCACGTCTCGAGGACGCCTACCACGCCGCGATGCGACTCCCGCCCTCGCCGTACAATCGGTTGCTGCGTGAGGCCGTGCATTTCTTCTCCGAGCTCAAGCCCGGCACATTGAAGGGCGGCCCGGCCGCCAATCCTGCCGCTCCCGCCTCCTCATCGACCCTCACGACAACGCAGCTCGAAGCGCTGCGCATGATACTGGCTAAGGAGGTCGCCGCGGAGCGTGACGGCGCCGCTCGCTTCATTCCGTGGCTCGCCACGTTCGGGTCGGTCAGCCCGCTGCTCGGCCTGCTGGGCACCGTGTTGGGCGTCATGGACGCCTTCATTGGGATTGCAGTGGGGGGCTCGGGGAACATCACGGCCGTGGCCCCGGGCGTGGCAGAAGCGCTCGTGACGACAGTCGGTGGACTGGCGGTAGCCGTTCCCGCGGTCATGGCGTACAACCTCTACGTGAACCGGCTGGGGCTGTTTGCCGGCGAGCTCGAGGGGTTCGCGCAGGAGATCGTCGGAACCCTGGCCCGCGAAGGACGGATTTGATGGCCGGCCTCCTGGGCGGTGGCGGCGGGTTACGCGGTCACGGCGAGCTGCCCCTCAACGCCGACATCAACGTCACGTCCCTCGTCGACGTCGCGTTCGTGCTCCTCATCATCTTCATGATCACGGCCCCCATCATGCAGGGCGGGGTGGACGTGCGGCTGCCGCGTGCACAGGTGAAGGCAATCGAGCCCAAGCAGGGTCTGGTTGTGACGGTCGATGCCGAAGGCAAGATCTATCTGGATCAGGCCGGGCTCTCGTACGACGACTTTTTGGCCACATTCCCGGCCTTCGTGCGAACGAAACGCCCCACCGGGGTGTATCTGCGGGCCGATGGCCGCGTCGCCTATGCTCGGGTTGTGCAGGTGCTTGCCGTCATTCGCGCGGCTGGCGTGCAGGATGTAGGACTCGTCGCGGAACCGGAGACGATCGATCGATGAGAAGACGCGGCGCCCCAGTCCCTGTAGGAATGGCCCTGACCGGCACGCTTGTCGTGCACGGGCTGGCCGGGGCATTCCTGTTTGGGACACCGAGCGGGCACAAGCGGCTGCCGCCCACCTACACCGTGCGCTTGATCGCGGCCCCGGTGGCAGACCTCGAGCAGCGCAAAGCCCCGGAGGCGTTCGAGCGCCCCGCCGAGGAAAAGCCGGCGCCGGCGCCGGCCGAGAAGACGCCCAAGAGCACCGTTTCGCGCACGGCGCCACCGCCGACTCGCGATCGCACCAATCGCGAAGCAGCACCGCGCACAACTCCCGCGAACCAGCCGCTCCCGGGCGAAACGCCATCGACCGGAAATGACATTGCGACCGTCAGCACCGAGGGCGTCGCGTTCCCGTTTCCCGAATACCTGCAGAACATCGTGTCCCAGGTGCTGCGCACCTGGCAGCGGCCGACGCAAAGCTCGCCGCTCGAAGCCGAGGTGTCGTTCTTCATTCATCGGGACGGCTCTGTGACGGATCTGCAATTCATTCGACGCTCCGGGAATTTCTCGTTCGACCTCGAGGCCCAGGGCGTGATCGAATCCGCTGGCAGTCGCCGCGCGTTTGGGTCTTTGCCTGAGGGCTGGACGGCGGACGTGCTGTTCGTGCGGTTCTATTTCTCGGGGCAACGGCAGTGACGGGCACGCGGGCTGGCGGGCTGGCGGGCGGCTTGGCGGTGGTCCTACTGACCGCCAGCCCGCCTGCCCGCCTGCCCGCTCAGGATACCAACACCATCGACCGCGGCGTGCGAATCGGGATCGTCTATCGTCCCGGCGTGCGTCCCGGCATGGTCATGCTGCCGAGGAAGGGTCTCGATTCGGTGCGTGCCATGGTCGTGCGCGATCTCGACTATAGCGATCGCTTCGAAATCATCACGCTCCCGGGTGGAGACTCGATCCGGCTTGCGACAGCATCCCCCCCCCCCCGCGGTGGCGGTACCACGCCGAGGGGTGGCCGTACGCCGACTTCATCGGGCTCGGGGACGGGGGGTGGAGCGCAGTCAGCGATCGGCTCGCTGAATTATCCGCTCTATCAGGCGCTCGGCGCGGATTTCGCGCTCGACATCACCGCCGCCGGCGACACCACGATTGCCACGCTGCACGACATCCCCGCGGCGGGCGTGCGTCGCGCGGTGCGCGCACAGTTGCCGGCGCCGGGCAGTCCGGATTTTCGGCAGGCCGTGCATCGGATGGCCGACCAGGTGCTGCAGGCGGCACTCGGCACATCCGGGATCGCCGCGACGCGCGTCCTGTTCGTCAAAGAAGGCAAGGTCTACCTGATCGATCAGGATGGCGCCGAGATGAAGCTGGTTTCCTCCACCGACCGGCAGGCGATGTCGCCGGCCTGGGCCGCCGACGGTCACCACTTTGCGTACATGGAATTCCAGGCGGGCAAGGGCTGGCTGTACTACCAGGATATGGCGACGGGCAAACGGATCCCGGTCTCGACGACGGGCACCGCGCTCGATTTTACGCCGGCGTTCTCGCCCGACGGCCAGACCATGGCGTTCAGCCGCGCGATCGAAGAAGGCACAGATCTCTACACGATTAACATCAAGAATAACTGTTGCTTACGCCGCTTGACCGTGGGGCACTTTTCAGACAACTTGTCCCCGACGTTCAGCCCTGACGGGCAGCGCATTGCATTCGTCTCGACGCGCCCGGGCCTGCCGCAGATTTACGTGATGGCGGCAGACGGAACGGACCAGCAGTTGTTTGCGCCGTTTGATTACGGCGTGACCGGTTCGTCCAACGCTCCGGAGTGGTCGCCCGATGGGCAATCGGTGGCGTTTCACCGGGACGTGGCGGGCACGCTGCAGGTGTTCGTGCTGGACGTGCGGACGCGCACGGTCAGACAGCTCACCTCGGTGGGGCGCAACGAAGATCCGACCTGGGCCCCCGACAGCCGCCATCTCGCCTTCGTCTCCGACCGGTCGGGCTATCGGCAGTTGTGGATTATCGATCTCGACACCGGCCGTATCCGGCCACTGCTACAGCAGAGCGGCGCGCGGTTGCCGGCTTGGTCTCCACGGCTTTCGGAGGCTCCTTCTACCACCCCCTGATCGGAGAGACAGGATGAAATCGGTATCGTTGCTCCTCGTGATCGGCCTCGCCGCTGCGGCTACCGCGGCCTCGTCGTGCGGTGGCAATCCGCCGCCGGCACAGCCGACGCCCAATGCGGATTCGGCAGCCGCCGCCGCGAAGGCGCGTCAGGATTCGATCGACGCGGCGAACGCCGAGGCAGCCCGGCGAGCGGCCGAGGACTCGGCGCGCATCGCACGGCAGCGGGAAGCAGACTCTCTCGCGGCGCTGAGCCGCGGGTCCGAAGAGGTGCGAGCTACGCTGGCGGCGATGATCCACTTCGACCTCGACAAGTCGAACATCCGCGGCGACGACATGGGTGCGCTCGATCAGAAGGTCGCGATTCTGCAGGCCAATCCCGATTTGCGCATCCGCGTCGGCGGGCACTGCGACGAGCGCGGCTCGGACGAGTACAACCTCGCGCTCGGCAACCGTCGCGCGCAGGCCGCCAAGCAGTATCTCGTGAGCCACGGCATCGATGCCGGCCGGATCGAGACGCAGTCGTGGGGTGAGGAGCGGCCGCTGGTGGACGGGCATGATGAATCGGCCTGGTCGCAGAACCGGCGCGACGAGTTCGAAATAATCAGCGGTGGCGACAATATCCACCATCCGTAGCCCGCTTGCCCTGATCCTGGGGCTCCTTGCCGGATGCGCCCTCAAAGGCGACGTCCGGAAAGTGGAGCTCCAGGTTCAGGCGCTGCAGGCCCAGCTCGCCAAAAGCGACACGGCACGGGCCGCGGAGCAGGACACGGTCCGGGCCGCCGTCCGGGTGCTGCAGCAAGCCCTCGCCACGCAGCAGGCCTACTTGGTGCAGATGCGGGGCGACCTGCGCACCGAGCTCATCTCGGTCGAGCAACAGCTGGTCGCGATACAGGAGTTGACCGGCCAAAGCCAGCAGCGCCTGACGGAGTTGCGGTCCCGTCTCGAAACGCGGTCGCAGCAGCCGGATCCCAACGCGGTGCCAGTAGGTCCGTCCGGCAATCCGGCGGGACCGGGGCCCGATCAGATGTACGACGCCTCGCTGCAACAGTACCGCCGTGGCAGCACCGCCACGGCGCGCATCGGGTTCCGCGAGTTCCTGCGAGTGTTCCCCACGCACGAACGCGCCCCCGACGCCTTCTATTATGTGGGGGAGAGCTTCGAACAATCAGCTCCCGATTCCGCCGCTGCGGTGTACGAACAACTCGTGAAGGGCTACCCCAATTCACCGCGCGCCGCATCCGCGCTGTACAAGCTGGGCCACTTCGCCGAGCAGCGGGGCGACAAGACCTCGGCGCGGAACTACTACGCTCGGGTGATTTCCGCCTACCCGCGGTCGCCTGAGGCCGATCTCGCGCGCCAAAATCAGCAACGCCTCCGGCCGTAGCCGGTCCCCGGCCCCCCTCCGGCCCCCCCTGAGCCGTTCGCGAAAATGACTGCCCGCGGTGAGATGCCGTTTCTCGACCATCTCGAGGAGCTCCGTTGGCGCATTCTCTGGAGCCTGGTCGCGATTCTGATCGGCAGTGTCGTCGGGTGGTTGCTGCTAGGCCACGTCGATATCATCGAGTTCCTGAAACAGCCCATCGCGCCGTACCTCCCGGGCGGGCGACTCATCTTCACGAGTCCCGCCGAGCCGTTCATGCTGACCGTGAAGGTGGCGTTTGCACTCGGCTGCCTCCTGGCATCGCCGGTCGTGATCTATCAGATCTGGGCTTTTCTTGCTCCGGCGCTGTACGAGCGCGAAAAACGCCTGATCGTGCCCTCGCTCGCGGTCGGCGTGATCTTGTTCCTCGGTGGGGGGCTCGCCTGTTATCGGTGGCTCCTGCCGGCGGCGCTCCGGGTGTTCATGAGCTTCCAACGCAGCGACTTCGCGGCCATGATCACGATCGACCGCTACTTCGGTATGGCGGTGCCCTTCGTCATTGGATGCGGCCTCATCGCGGAGCTGCCGCTGGTCGTGACGATCCTGGCGGCGCTCGGCGTTGTCACCCCGCAGTTCCTCACCCGCCAACGGCGCTATGCCATCGTAATCGCGGCGTTTCTCGCCGCGATCCTCACGCCGCCTGACGCCGTGTCGATGATGCTCATGCTCGGGCCACTGCTTCTGCTGTACGAGATCAGCATCTGGTGTGCCTGGGTGGCGAGTCGGCGCCGCACCCGACGGATGGCGGCCGCGGTTGTGATCCTGTTCGTGTTAATGAGCGGCTCGCTGGCTGCGCAGAATCCACCGCCTCCGCCACCGCCGCCCCAGCCGCCAGCCGTGCGGGGTGACACGACACGCGCGCGGCCGCCCACGGGGGGGGGAGGGGGGGGGGCTCCGCAAGACACGTTGCGGGGCGGCGGCAGCATGGACACCGCGACTGCCCGCCGCCTCGGATTGCCGACCGGACCCTCCCGCAGTTTTCCCCCTTCTGATGCCGTCATTGATTCGCTGCTCAAGATCGAGGGCTTTAGTGTCACGCGATACGTCGCCGAGACGCTGGTCGTGCAGGGCGACAGTCAAACGATCTTCCTGCGGCGCGAAGGCTTCGTCGACCGCGAGGGCACGCAGCTGGAGGCGGATTCCATCCGCTATCACGAGGCCAGCTGCCAGCTGAACGCGACTGGTGATCCGCACCTGTTCGATCACGGCACGGTGCTCATCGGGGAGAGGCTGCGCTACGATACCTGTGTGCGGCGCGGGACGGTGAAAGATGCGCTCACCGACTTTCAGCAGGGCGGCGTGACCTGGTACATGCGCGGCAACCTGGCCGTGGACTCGGGATCGAGGCGCGTCTACGCGCGCTCCGCGAAGGTCACGTCGGATCCGCAACCCGTGCCGGACTATCATTTCCAGTCGGGCGAGGCAAAGTGGATCAACAAACGGACGATGGTTGCGCGACCCGCGGTCCTGTACGTGCGCGATGTCCCCGTGATGTGGCTGCCGTTCATCTTTCAGGACATCCGCGGCGGGCGGCGCAGCGGCATTCTGTTGCCGCGGTTCGGTATCAACGATCTCGTCCGCCCCACGCGCCACTACTCGCGTCACATTTCCGATCTGGGTTACTACTTCGCGATCAACGACTATCTGGATTTGCTCATCTCGGGCGACTGGTTCAGCGGCAGGAGCACGTCGTTTCACGCGCAGGGAGGGTATCGCTGGCTCGACCGCTTTATGCAGGGGAGCCTGACCTACACGCACACCACCGAGCTGGGAGAGGGAGGCGGGTCCACCAATACGCGGATCGGCTGGAATCACTCGCAGCGCTTCGATTCCCGCACCGACTTCAATGCGAACCTCGATTACTCGACCAACAGCCGCGTGATTCAGCGAAACTCTCTCAACCCGTTTGAAGTCAACTCCCGCATCAGCTCGAGCGGCAGTTTCAACAAACGGTTTTCCTGGGGCACACTGAACATCGGTGGCACGCGAAGCCAGGAGCTGTCGCAAAACACGACGAGCCAGACGTTCCCCAGCATCAACCTGACGCCCACCTCCATCACGATCACACCGGCGATCATCTGGACGCCGACGTTCAGCTACGCGAACTCACAGGCGTTTCACACAGCGGCCGGCAACCTGCTCGTGCCGGGAGGCCCGACCGACACCACCCTGAAGACCCTGGCACTGTTCTCCAGCTCGCGCACAACCACGATGCGGTTCGACACGCCGATTCGCATTGGACGGTGGAACTGGGCAAACAATCTCAGCTACGAAGACGACGTGAACCACGGCCGCACGGAATTCCGTTTCACCGATACGACCGGTGCCGTGCACAACGTGTTGTTCGCGGAGACGTTTTCCACCAAGGTCGAGTGGCAGACCGGGATCAATCTGCCGCCGCTCTTCAGCGGCACGTGGAAGCTTCAGCCGGGGGTCGCGATCGTGAACACGACCGGGGCGGGTCCATTCATGATCCGCAATCAATTCACCGGAGGCAACTGGGTGCAGCAGGGCAAGCGGCTCGCGTTTTCGGCCAGTGCGTCTCCTACCTTCTTCGGATTCCTCCCGGGTTTCGGACCCTTCGCGCGGATCCGGCATTCCTTCTCACCGCTCATCAGTTGGCAGTACGCGCCGGGCGTGGCGGTGCCCGCCGCGTACGCCCGGGCGATCGATCCGTTCGGCCTCACGCTCAACTCGCGGACCGATCCGCAACAAACCATCAACATCGGACTCTCGCAGAACTTCGAAGCAAAGATGAAGCCGCCTCCGGGGGATACGTCGTCCAGTGCGCAGCCGCGAAAACTCCGCATCTTGAGCATCAACACGAGCGGCGTCAGCTTCAACTTCGAGCAAGCCAAGCAGCCGCACCGGACAGGCTGGCAGACCTCCTCGCTGACCAACACGTTCCTATCGGATCTGGTCCCCGGGTTTTCGCTGGGGATGACGCACGATCTCTTCAAAGGCCAGGTGGGAACCGATAGCGCGAAGTTCGACCCGTTCCTGCAAAGCCTGACGGCATCGTTCCAGGTCACGCCTGCGACGTTGCAGGGCGTGGCACGGCTGTTCGGTCTGCGCCCGCGTCCCGCGCCACCACCTCCCGCTCCCGACACGACAACACAAAACCAGCTACCGGGCGCGGGTTCACCCGAGTATCGCCAGTATCAGGGGGGAACGCGGAACGATCTGGCGCATGGTGGCGGAGGTCCATTGGGCGGCGGTGGGCGCGGGTTCTCGCTCAGCGTGGGGTTCTCGAGCACGCGCAACCGCTTTGACACGCTGCCGGCGAACAGGAACGTCCCGGGCCGCCGGACCACGAATCTGACGCTGTCATTCAATCCCACTCGCAACTGGACGGCCAACTGGGGGACGCAATACGACTTCGCGACAGGCCAGTTTGCCTACCACTACGTCAGCTTCCAGCGTGACTTGCGCCGCTGGCGCGCGAGCTTCGTCTTCCAAAAGACTGGAGCGGGAAACTTCTCTTTCACGTTCAACATCGCGTTGAACGACCAGCCGGATATCCGGTTCGATTACGACCAGCGCACCTACGTGCGGTAGCGGCGCTGTCCTCTGGCGGTGACAGGCCGTTTCGTCACCTCGACGTAACTCCCGACAAAACCGAGACTTCGCTTCAGGCATGGCCCGTGCTTACACCCCGGGCGAATCCCGTACAAAGGCTCTGATATGCGCGTCGTGCTCTGCTTGCTCGTGGTGCTGACCATCGGTGCTTGCCACTACGACACCGTTGCGCCTGGTGGCGGTGGCAACATCTCGGCTCCCGCCAACCTGGATTACGAGCTCGAACCCAGCGGCGATCCGAATCGCCCGCTCGGCATCCTGCTCTTCTGGGACGATGTCACCGATCCCGGTCTCGCCAGCTATCGCGTCTACTCTCGCGCCTCGACCAGTGATTCCTACGGGCTACGGGGGGAAACGACCTCGAACACCTTCCACGACAACGGCGTGCCGCACCTGCAGTATCTCGTCACTGCCGTGAACGTGGATGGCACCGAGAGCGGGAACAGCAACGCGATCACCGTCGATGAGCGGCTGCAGCTGGTCTCTCCCACGTGGCTCAGTTCGATTTCGCTGAATGGCGCCATCCATCTCGAGTGGGACGACACCTCGTACGCGGCCGCGCCCACGCGCTTCAAGTGGTATCGCATTTACAGCACGTCCTACGACCTCGATCGGGGCCTGTGCGGTACCGACTGGCTGCTCGAGGGCACAACCGTCGCCCCCGAGTTCCTCGCGAGCGCAATGTCGAACGGCGTGCCTCGCTGCTTCGGCGTGTCGGCCGTGAGCCGCGAAGGCTACGAGAGTCTCTGGTCGCCGCTACGTCAGGACACCCCACGGCCCGATGCGCGCAACACGCTCGTGTATGCCTACGGCGCGAATCAGACGCAGTCCGGCTTCCGCTTCTGGGAGGACGTGAACAGCGACGGGCGTGCACAGAGCTCGGAGCTCGGCCTGGTGCAGGACGGCAACCGCACAGACATCGATTTCTGGGTGTACCGCGATTCGACCGACTCTTCGCTCTGGCTGGTTCCGGAATTCAGCGGTACGCAGCTGCGGCTCTATAGCACCACGCCGCTCGCGGACCTGACGTCGATCGACTTCGCGCCGGCGTCCGGGTACTCTCGGAACATGATCCAGGCGGCGCCGGGCTATGGCTACGTCTTCCAGATTGTGGAAGGGTCGACGCTGCGCTACGGCGCGCTGCGGGTAACGCATGTCGGCCGAGACTATCTGATTTGTGATTGGAGCTTCCAGACTGATCAGGGCAACCCTGAGCTGCAGATCCGCGCCGGGCAGTCGACCGCAATGGCCACTGGCACCGGGGTTTCAGGCTCACACTAGGGAATCTGGGATCAGTTTGGCGCCGGAGTGGTCAACCACCACTCCGGCGCTTTAGCTTTTGAGCCAATGTCCCAGTCCCCGGTGACGCTGGATGGCCGCTCGCTCTCCATCGCTGATGTCGTGGCCGTCGCCCGGCGCAATGCGCCGGTGGCGCTCGATGCCCAGGCGCTCGAGGCCGTGAAACAATCGCGCAAGGCAGTCGAAGCGGCGGTCGAGCGAGGTGAAACGATGTACGGCGTCAACACGGGATTCGGCAAACTCGCGCACGTGCGGATCCCCCCCGAGCAGGCCCGGCAGCTGCAGCTCAATCTCATTCGCAGCCACGCTTCCGGTGTCGGGGAGCCGCTCCCGCAGGACGCCGTGCGCGCCATGATGCTGCTGCGCGCGAACGTCCTCGTTCGCGGGACCAGCGGCGTGCGTCCGGTGCTCCCCGAGCTGCTTGTCGATATGCTCAACCGGCAGATTCATCCCTCGGTCCCTTCTCAAGGCAGCGTCGGCGCGTCGGGTGACCTCGCGCCGCTCGCGCACCTGGCGCTGGCGATGATCGGGGAAGGCGACGTGAAGGTGCCTCGTCCGATCACGCTGGAGGCCAAGGAGGGCCTCGCGTTCGTGAACGGCACGCAGGCGCAAACGGGGATCGCGACTCTGCTGGTGCACGACGCCTGGACATTGTGGCGCGCGGCGCACGGGGCGGCGGCCATGAGCCTCGAGGCCGTGCGCGGATCGCCTGATCCGTTCGATGCGCGCATCCACGATGCCCGGCCGCATCAGTGGCAGCAGCGCTCCGCCGAATTGCTGCGCCAGCTGCTGGCCGACAGCGAGATTCGAGAATCGCATCGCGAGAACGACCCCAGAGTACAGGACGCATACTCGCTGCGTTGCAGTCCACAGATCCTCGGCGCGGTCGGAGAAGCGCTCGCGTTTGCCGAGCGCCTCGTGACGACTGAGCTGAATGCTGCAACCGACAATCCGCTCGTCTTCGGTGATGATGTGCTCTCGGGCGGCAACTTCCATGGCCAGCCGATCGCGCTCGCGCTCGATGTGATGGGAATTGCCATCACGACGCTCGCCGGATTGGCGGAGCGCCGCATCGAGCGCGTGGTGAATCCTGATCTGTCGTCCGGACTGCCCGCCTTTCTGGCGCGCGATCCGGGGCTCGAATCGGGGTTCATGACGGTACAGATCGCGGCGGCTGCACTGGTCGCCGATTGCCGCGTACTGGCGACGCCGGCGAGCGTCCAGTCGGTACCCACCGAGGGCAACCAGGAAGACGTCGTGCCGATGGGGATGAGCGCCGCGTGGAAGGCGAATCGCATTCTCGCCAACGCCGAGCGCATTGTCGCGATCGAGTTGCTCGCCGGGGCACAGGGACTCGATTATCTGAAGCCGCTGCGGCCCGCCACAGGTGTGGCTCGCGTGTACGCCGCCGTGCGGCACGATTCGGCGTCGCTGACGGCGGACCGGCCGCTGACTGCGGACATCGAGAGGGTCGCCGCGGGGATCCGCGCAGGACGGTTCTCGCCATGACGGGACCGAGGCCGGTCCGCGCGCCGCGCGGGACGAAGAAATCCTGCAGGGGATGGGTGCAGGAAGCCGCGCTGCGGATGCTGATGAACAATCTCGATCCGGAAGTCGCTGAGCGGCCGCAGGACCTCGTCGTGTACGGCGGGACCGGAAAGGCGGCTCGCGATTGGCCGTCGTTCGACGCGATCTGCCGAACGTTACTGGCGCTCCAGGACGACGAGACACTGCTTGTCCAGTCGGGCAAGCCGGTCGGCGTATTCAGGACGCACGCCGACGCGCCTCGCGTGCTCATCGCGAACGCAAATCTCGTCGGTCGCTTTTCGACGTGGGACGTATTCCGCGATCTCGAGCGACGTGGCTTGATCATGTACGGGCAGATGACGGCGGGGTCGTGGATCTACATCGGGACACAAGGCATTCTGCAGGGTACGTACGAGACGTTCGCTGCGGTCGCGAAGCGAAGCTTCCAGGGCTCGTTGCGCGGACGCGTGGTGCTCACCGGTGGTCTGGGCGGCATGGGCGGCGCCCAGCCACTCGCGGCGACCATGAATGAGGGAATCTGCCTGGCGGTCGAGGTCGATCCCGGGCGCGTGCAACGCCGGATCGAGACGCGGTATCTCGATCGCACCACCAGCTCCGTCGACGAAGCGCTGCGCTGGTGCGACGAGGCGAAGCGGCACGGCGAGCCGCGCTCGATCGGGCTCGTGGGTAACTGCGCGGAGGTCTTGCCGGCTTTGGTGCGTCGCGGATTCACGCCGGATATCGTGACCGATCAGACCTCGGCGCACGATCCGCTCAACGGCTATATCCCGGCGGGTTTCAGTCCAGACGAAGCGGCTCTGCTGCGGCGCAAGGAGCCCGATGATTATTTGGCGGCCGCGCGCGCGAGTATCGCCACTCACGTCCGGGCCATGCTCGCGCTGCGGCAGCAGGGCGCGGTCGCGTTCGATTACGGGAACAACATTCGCACGGAAGCGCGCGACGCCGGCGTTGCCGACGCATTCGACATCCCGGGCTTCGTGCCTGAGTACATCCGGCCGCTGTTCTGCGAAGGGAAGGGGCCGTTTCGCTGGGTCGCGCTGTCGGGTGACGTCGCGGACCTCTACCGCACCGATGCGCTGGTGCTGGAGCTGTTCCCCGACGACGAGCATCTACGGCGCTGGATCACGCTCGCTCGCGAGCGCGTGGCATTTCAGGGCCTGCCGGCGCGGATCTGCTGGCTGGGGCAGGGGGAGCGTGCGCGCTTCGGATTGGCGCTCAACGATCTGGTCCGCAGCGGTGAGCTGACGGCGCCCATCGTGATCGGCAGGGATCACCTCGACACCGGGTCCGTGGCTTCCCCGTTTCGTGAGACGGAGGCCATGCGGGACGGATCGGATCCCATTGCGGACTGGGCCATTCTCAACGCGTTGCTCAACACGGCGTCGGGCGCGTCGTGGGTGTCGTTCCACAACGGGGGCGGCGTCGGTATCGGCAACTCACTGCATGCGGGGCAGGTGATCGTCGCGGATGGTACGCCGGCAGCCGCCCAGCGACTCGAGCGCGTGCTCACGAACGATCCCGGCATCGGAGTGGCGCGCCATGCGGATGCCGGGTACCCGGAGGCGCTCGACACGGCGCGGCGCCATCACATTCATCTGCCGATGCGCGAGGATCTCGACTGAAGACGTTGCTCGTCGGGGCGCGCCAGGTCGTCACCTGTCGTGGGCCTGCGCGCGCGCGCCGGGGGCGCGAGATGGCCGAGGTCGAAGTGCTGCGTGACGCCGCGGTGCTGCTCGACGGTAACCGCATCGCCTGGGTGGGCCCCCGCAAGGGAGCGCCACCATCCGACCGTGCCGTCGAAATCGCTGGTGTACTGTTTCCCGGATTCATCGATCCGCATACGCATGCCGTCTTTGGCGCCCCGCGCCTCGACGATCACGAGCGCCGTGCGCTCGGCGTCGACTACAAGGCGATTGCCGCGGCCGGTGGTGGGATCCTGCAATCAGTGCGTGACGTGCGCAGCCGCTCGGAAGCGGATCTCGTGGCGCTCACGCGCGCACGCATTGCGGCCCTGCTGGCGCATGGATCGACGACCATCGAAGTAAAATCGGGTTACGGGCTGGAGCTCGAAGCCGAGTTGAAGCAGCTGCGCGTCATCAAGCGCCTCGGTGGCGCGCTGCCCGTTACGTTGATCCCGACTTTCCTCGGTGCGCACGAGATTCCCCCTGAGTATCGCGGCAACCGCGCGGCGTATGTACAGCTCGTCTGCGAGGAGATGATTCCGGCAGTGGCCCGCGAGGGCCTCGCAGTGTGTTGCGACGTCTTCTGCGAGCCGGGAGTCTTCACGCCCGCCGAGAGTCGCGCCATCCTGACGGCGGCGCAGCGCCACGGGCTGGCGGGAAAGCTCCATGCTGACGAGCTCGAAGGGTCGGGAGGCGCCGAACTGGCGGCCGAGCTGGGCGCACTCTCCGCCGATCATCTCGCGAGCATCTCCGACGCGGGCGTGCGCGCGCTCGCGGCCAGTGCTACGGTGGCGGTGTTGCTGCCGGCCACGATGGTCTTTCTCGGCAAGCGCGCGCAGGCGCCGGCACGCCGGCTCATCGAGGCCGGCGCGGCGGTCGCGCTCGCTACGGATTACAATCCCGGAACCTCTCCGACGGTAAGCCTGCCGCTCGTCATGGCACTGGGGGTCTCGCAACTCGGCATGCGTCACGCGGAAGTTGTGACGGCGGTGACGATCAATGCTGCTGCCGCGCTGGGACTCGCCGCTGACCGGGGTCAGATCGCCGCCGGCTGCATGGCCGACCTGGTCGTCGCCGGTGTGGAGGACTGGCGGGAAGTTGCGTATTGGCTGGGGGCTAACGTCGTAAGCGCCGTGTGGACAGCAGGTTCGGCTTGTCCACCCCTAGTGCCCCTTCTATCTTAGTCGGTCCAATGTCGAAACTCGAGCAGCTCAAAGAAAAAGCGAAGGGTCTCGAAGCCAAGGATCCAAAGAGGGCGGTCGAGATCTGGCTCGAAGCGCTGAGCATGCAGGAATCGGATGGTGAGGCCAATCCCGACCTCTCCATCTATAACCGCATTGGCGACCTCTACATCAAGCTGAAGGAACCCGGCCTGGCGGCGGACTATTACGATCAGGCGGTGGACAAGTACGCCGAGCTCGGCTTCCACAACAACGCGATCGCGATGTGTAACAAGGTGCTGCGCAATGCGCCGGCGCGGCAGGCGACGTACCTGAAGTTGGCCAAGCTCTACGGTGCCAAGGGGTTCATCGCGGAGGCGAAGCAGAACTTCGTCGAGTACGCCGAACGGATGCAGCGGGTCGGCAAGATCGACCATGCCTTCGCCGCATTGAAGGAGTTCACCGACATCTCGCCCGAGAGCGCGAGCTTGCGGGAGATGCTGGCCGAGCAGCTGAAGATGTACGGCGGCGATCCCGGCAAGCGGATCTCGACGGCGGCGGCCAAGGCCAGCCCACCCGCGGCTCCGAAGCCACCGTCCGGTGAGGACACCTCGAAGTCGGGAACGCGGAAGACGTCGAGTCTCGTGTTCCTCGACTTGGACGAGCCACGGACGCCGAAGGGTGCCCGAGGTGCTCCCCAGCCGCCTCAGGCCGCTCCGGCACCGCCCGCGCCGCCGCCCCCCCCCCAGCCTCCGGTTGAGGAGGCAGTCCCACCCATTGCCGAGAGCCTGGTCGAGAATATCCAGCCGGAGCCGGATGAGTCGCTCCAGATCGAGACCACCAGTCTCGGGGACGAAGCCCCGGGCGCCGGTGCCGGTGGTGGCATGCTCGAGGGGTTCGAGACGACTGTGGCCGACTTCGGCGAGACACAGTCCACGGCTCCGAAAACTCCGTCTATCCGCGAGGACGCAGGGTCACCGGATATGGATCTGGAGACCCTGCCGGAGCTCGAGCCGACTGTGGAGCCGGTGGTGCCTCAAATGTCCAACGACAATTCGCTGGATGTTCAGGGTCTCGAGGATGCGGACCTCGTGCTCGAGGGGAACGTGGTCGAGCCTCCGCCGCCTGCTCCCTCCAAGAAGTCGGCTGCGCCACCACCGAAATTCCACAAGCCGCAGGCGCGTCAGGCGGAGGAATCGCGAGTAAAACCGGTCGTGCCGAAGCGGCCCGCGCCGCCGGCGCCGACGTCCGGTCATAGTAAACGCACGCCGGTGCTCGAGGTGCCGCCGCTGGAGCTCGAGCCCGATTTCGAGACGGCGACGACCGACGCGGGACATGACGTCGACGATGAGCCGCTCACGCTCGACGAGGCGTCGCCCCCCAAACATCCCAGTTTCATCCAGACCGAGGATGAGACGTCGATTTCGACCGGCGGTCGTCGCTCGGGATTCATCGACCTGGGCGTTGACGAGATCAGCCAGGGCGACCACGCCGGTTCGCTGGTTTTCTCCAACATCGAGGAGACGCCGGCTGCGCCAGAGATCGAAGAGCTCGAGTCGCGCGTCGCAGACAACCCGGACGATCCCGAAGCGCACCAGGCGCTGGGCGAAGCGCTGATCGAGCAGGGCGAACGGGAGCGCGGTATCGAGGAGCTCGACCTCGCGACGGCGGGCTTCGAGAACACCGGCAATCTCGTCGCGGCGCGCGAGCTGGTCGAGGAGATCCTGCACCTCGACCCCAACAGCGTCCGTCACCGGCAAAAAGCGGTGGAGTTCGCGTTCAAAGCCGGCGACAAGCCGAAGCTCATCGAGGCGTACCTCGAGCTGGCCGACGCGTTGCTGCGCTCGGATTTACCGGACAAGGCTCGCGCGGTGTACGCGCGCGTCGCCGAGCACGATCCGAAAAACGAGCGCGCCAAAGGAGCGCTCGCGATGCTCGCGCCGGCCGTGGCGCCGTCCAAACCCGAGGGCAAGGTCAAGGCGAAGGACGCCAAGATGAAGGTCCGCGACGAAGCCACCGCCGACGGTGACTTCGTGGACCTCGGCTCGATGTTGACCGAAGATGACGAGGCGACGCCCGCGCGGGACACGCGGATGACCGTGGCCGATGAGGAGCCGACCGGCGACGAAGAGCAGGATTTCCAGGACATGCTCACGCGGTTCAAGCAGGGCATCGACGAGAACATCGACGAGACGGACTTCCAGTCGCACTACGACCTCGGCGTGGCCTTCAAGGAGATGGGACTGATCGACGAAGCGATCGCCGAGCTCCAGAAGGCGTTGCGCGCCCCGGAGGGGAAGCTCCGCACCTCCGAAATGCTCGGTGTCTGCTTCTTCGAGAAAGGCGCCTACGGGGTGGCGGAATCGATTCTGCGACGTGGCCTCGACCTTCAGGCGTCGGGCGATCAGGAGCGGCTGGGCGTGTTGTACTGGCTGGGCCGCGCGCTCGAGCAACAGGGCAAGAAGGCCGACGCGCGCGATCTCTATGGGCGCGTGTTCGCCGTGGATATTCGCTTCCTCGATGCCGAGCAGCGCGTCAAAGCGCTCGCCAAAGCGAAGTAACGTGAGCCAACAACTTGCCGGTGTCAGCCTGCGCGACGTTCAGCGGCCCGTGGCCGACGAGCTCGAGCAGGTTGTAGCGGAGCTGCGCCGCGTGATCGCCGCCGATTTCCCCATCGTCAGCGAAGTGAACGAGCATCTCCTGCAGATGAAAGGGAAGTTGTTTCGGCCCACTCTTTTGCTGCTGAGCAATAAGGCGTCGGGCGGCAACACCGCGCGCGCGATTACCCTCGGCGCCGTGGTCGAGCTGATTCATCTCGCCACGCTGGTACACGACGACTCCGTCGACCATTCAGTGTTGCGGCGGGGCCTGCCCACGATCAATGCGCTCTTCTCGCATCAGATCGCGGTGATCATGGGTGACTATCTCTACTCGCGGGCGATCATCGAGCTGGTGCGCCTGGAGGATCTGGAAGCGCTGCGGGTGCTGGCGCGCGTGACGAACGAGATGACCGTGGGTGAGATGCGCCAGCTCGAGGCGCACGACAAGCTCGCCTACGGCGAGGGCGCCTACGACCAGCTGATTCGCGCCAAGACCGCGTCGCTGCTCTCGGGCGCGTGCGAAGTCGGCGCACTGGCGGCGCCGGCGGCATTCCGGCAAGGGCTGGCGCGTTTCGGTATGTTGCTGGGCATGGCCTTTCAGATCACAGACGATTTGCTCGATTACACGCAGAGTGAGGCGGTGACCGGGAAGCCGTCCGGTCTCGATCTGCGCGAGCACAAGGTGACGCTGCCGTTGATCGCGGCGTTGGCGCGGATGCCGGCGGACAGTCCCGGCCGCCGCGTGGTGGCGGAGCTCATGGAAGCCGCCGAGCCGAGCGACGATCTGGTCGCCGACGTCGTCCGACTGGTGGAGGGGGCGGGAGGGCTCGAAACGGCACGGCAGCGCGCCCTCGAGCTGGCCCAGCAGGCGGAGGCAGAGCTGGACGTGCTGCCCCCCTCGCCGGCTCGGGACGCCTTACAGGGGAGCATTGCCTACGCGGTGGAGCGGCGCAGTTAGCCCCGCGCACGGTCCCCGTCGCCCGGGTTTCTATCTCGGCGTCCTCGCGGTAGGATTCGTGCTGGGCGGGCTGCTGCACGCGTTCCTGCGGCGGTTCCTGCCGCAGGGGCCGGCGCGGGAACTCTTCACGTGGTCCGTGACGCCGACCATCGGGCCGATTCATCTGGATCTGCTCGTGCTGTCGATTACGATGGGGCCGATCGGGTTGGACGTGTCCCTGCTCGCGGTCGTCGGTGTCGCGATCGCGTTTCTCGTCGCCCGTTCGCTCTTCTAGAAAGGCGAACCATGCTTCCCAATCTCGGCTTCACCGAAATCCTCATCCTGCTGGGCGTTCTCGTGCTGTTCTTCGGTGCGAAGCGTATCCCGGAGATCGGGTCGTCGATCGGGAAGGGCATCAAGGAATTCAAGCGGGGCCTCAAGGACGAAGGGCCCAAGGAGCCGGAGGAGCCGAGCGGCTCGGTGCCGCCCTCGTCCTCAGGCGGCGCTCCGAAGCGACTGAATCAGTAAGAGGTTCGTATGTTGAACATGAGTGCCACTGAAATGATCATTCTGGCGGTCATCGCGCTCCTCGTCTTCGGAGCGAACCGGCTGCCCGAGGCGGGCAAAGCGGTGGGCAAGGGTCTGCGCGAGTTTAAGCGCGCGCTGTCGGACGCCGAAAACAGCATCAATCAGCTTCCCCCGGATCGATCGCCGGAGGAGCCGGTGCGCGATGCGAAGCCGAAGCGTCTGGTCGAGTAGCTAAAAGAGGCTCGCGGCGTTCCCCGCGGCCTGCGACTTGAACAGGTCCTTGCGCCGGTCGACGATCTTGGCTTTGGCGCGCAATGCTTCCATATACTGCTGCATGCGAGCCTGCTGCGCCGCCTGGCGGAGCTGCTCCCGTTGCGTATTGCGCTGCGCCAGCCACGCGCTCGAGTCGGCGACCTTGCGTCCCAGCAATTCGATGATGAAGTAGCCGCCCTCACCCTTGATCACGCCGCTGCGCTCACTGACCCCAAGACCAAACGCGGTGCCTACCACCGCCGGCTCCCGCGCGAGATAGCTGGGAGGATGCAGCCGCGTGAACGGACCGAACTGCTGGACCTGCAGGCCGCGCGCGGACGCTCCCGTCGTCAAACTGGGGACGCCCTTCAGCGCCGCGGCCAGAGAGTCCGCCCGGTGCTGCGCGAGAACCTTGTGCTTCTCGAGCCGAACCGCGGTCTCAAGGCGATCGCGGATCTGATCGAGCGGCGGCACGCCTTCGGGTGCGACGGAGTCGACACGGAAGACGTAGTAGGCGGGGACGGCCTCGATCACCGGGCTCGTTTCGCCCACCGGTGCCTCGAACGCCCAGATGCTGACGTCGGGAATGACGTAGCGGCCAAGATTGAAGCGGTCACCCTGAGTCAGCGAGTAGGTCGGCGAGACTTGCAGCCCCAACTTCTTCGCGGCGCTATCGAGCGTCGCTGGATCGGTGCGCTCCGCGGCTGAGCGCTCCAGCGTGTCGGCGCGCGCTTCGACCTGGTCCAGATGCTCGCCCGCCAGCGCGACCGGAATGAGGATGTGGCGCAGCTTGACCGAGTCGCCCTTTTCCTGATCGATGCGAATCAGGTGATACCCGAACTGGGTCGCCACCGGCGCCGAGATCTGGCCGGGCTTCAAGCCGCGTAGTCCGGCCAGGAACTGCTGATCGAAGTTCGAGTCGTTGCGTTTGATCCAGCCGAGGTCGCCGCCTTTTTGCCCGCTGACGGTGTCGCTCGATTCGCGCTTGGCGACGTCGTCGAACTTCGCGCCGCGCGCGAGCTCGCTGCGCACCCGCGCCAGATGCGCGCTGGCCGCGGCGCTGTCGGCCGCATTGGGGAGACGGGGCAACGCGACGAAGCGCACGTACGCGATCGCGGGGCGCTTGTAATCGTCGGGGTGCTTCGCAACGTACGCCGAGAGCTCGGCGTCGCTGATCTTCGTGGAGTCCTCGATCGAGTACGGCCATACGGCGAGCGCGCCGATGCGTACGGAGTCGTGTTGATCCTTGTAGATGCGCCACAGCTTCCCGTCGGACACGTAGATATCGCTGGTCAGGTACTGCATCAGCTTGACGCGCGGGATTTGCTCGCGGTACAGCCCTTCGAGTTGAACGAGGAGTCCCTTGTCAGACGTGTTGTCGAGGAACTGATTCCACTTCCGGCTGTCGAACTGGCTGTCGGTCTGGAACTGCGGGTCGCGCATGACCTCAGGCGGTGGCGACGTCCTCACCGCCTCTCTGATCTCGGCGTCGCTTGCCCGAATGCCCAGCCGGTCGTATTCCTGCTGCAGGAGCGCTTCCGAGATCATCTGATTGATGACTTGATCCTGGATCTGCTTGTCGTCTTCGCGGGTGGTCGGCGCATTCCCGGTTTGCTGGCGATATTGCTCGGAGGCTGCCTGGACGCGCTGCTGGTACTCTGTAACCTGAAAGTCTTTGCTGTTGACCTTCAGAACCACATTGCCGCTGGGACCGAGAATGCTGGAGACCTGCCCGATGGCGAGCCACCCGATAAACGCGATGGCGAGGATGTAAAAAATCCACTTCGCATTCGAGCGCATTGTGCGCAGCATGGCGACTTCAAACTCCAATCACACAAAGGAGGGGTGAAGGGGCATAAGTCTAAAAACGACAACGAACAAACTCAAGCGCACAAACCGCCCGGTCATTTGACAGCAGCGCCGGCCAAACACTATCTTCGTCCAATTCCCACATAGACTTAGGCCGTGGCATATACCAGCGAGATCGAGAAGCTCGAAGCGCGCTTTAATGATAATCCCAAGGGCCGCAACTTCGCTCCCTTGGCCGACGCCTATCGTAAAGCAGGACTTATAGATAACGCCATCGCCCTCTGTCAGAACGGCCTGCAGCTCCACCCCGACTATGTCAGTGCTCATATCGTCTACGCCCGCTGCCTCGTCGACAAGAAGGACGATGGGGCTGCTGCAGGCGTGTTCAAGAAGGTCCTCGAGCTGGATGGGGAGAACATCATTGCCCTGCGTGCCCTGGCCGAGCTCGCCGGGCGGAACGGACGGCATGAGGAAGAGGCCGAGTGGCTATCGCGCCTGCTGAATGCCGATCCGATGAACGGTGACGCCGCGGAAGCCTTGGCGCGCGCCAAGGGCAAGGTCGCCGTCAAACCGGCGGCCGCGGCCCCCACACGGCCGATGCAGAAGTCCGATTTCGCGATCGAGCACGAGGAGCGCGAAGCCTCACTGACCGAGCTGTCGAGCAAACCCCGGCCCTCGACGGGTGCGCCTATCGTCGACAACGCCGAGGACGCCATCAGCTTCAACCCCGGCGCGCACGCCGCCGCGAAGGCCGACGGCCTTGAGGTCCAGGAAGAAGTCGAGCTCAACGCGCAGGAGATCGAGCAGGTGGAGGTCGAAGGGCTCGCCCGGACGCAGTACGAGGGCAGTGGGATGTTCAAGCTGGATGCCCCGCGCCCCCAGCGCGATTCCGGGCAAACTGCGCCGGAGCTGGATGAGTCACTCCCGCACGTCGATCTGCCGTTGATCATGCCCGACGAGTCTCCTGCGCGCTCGTCGGTTCAGCCGCCGCCGCCTCCCAAACCTCCACCACCGCCCCCGCCCTCTGCGGCGACCCGCGTGCCGGCAGCCGTTGCGCTATCCGACGATGACGGCGCGGCCGACACGGCGACGCTGTCGCGGGCCGAGCCGGTGCTGACGGAGACGATGGCCGAGCTGTACCTGAAACAGGGACATCAACAGGACGCGCTGAGAGTGTATCAGGCGCTGCTCGCGCAGCGGCCGAATGACGCGAAGCTGCGGAGTAGGGTCGAGCAGCTGTCTCCAGGCGGAAAGAAACGCTCGGGAGTGTCCGCGCGGGGATTCCTCAAGGGGATTCTGTCGGGACGCGGCGCTCCGGAGCCGCCGCCCGAGCCGCAGACCACGTTGGCGGCCGCATTCGGTGTTGCCGGCCCTGCCGGCCCCGCCGGATCGCCGGGCGAGCCGTCGCATCCGGCTCACGATAGCATCTCGCTCGATTCGGTGTTCGGCGAGGAAGGCGCGCGAGGCTCCGCGACGGGCAAGACGGTCGGGTCGGGGACGAGGGGGGGGGCGGCCGCTTCGCAGCCGCAAGGGCCGCCAGCCGAGGGTGCGAAAACCGGAGGGTTCTCGTTCGACGAGTTCTTTGCAGGCGGAAAACAGGCGGCCGGTCGAGGTGTGGGGGGGGCCGGCACGCCGGCGCCCGGTCCTTCAGATACGGGCTCTACAAAGACCCCAGGTCGTACTTCTGGCCGTTCGCAGCGACCAGCGGAGGATGAAGCCGAAGCTGATCAATTTCAGCAGTGGTTGAAGAAGCTGAAGTCCTAGCCTTCTGTGCCCCCTCATATCGCCGTCCTGAACGGCCCCAACCTGAATCTGCTGGGTGAGCGCGAGCCGGAGGTCTATGGACGCACCAGCCTGGCGGAGATCGAGCGCGCCACGCGCGAGCGGGCACGCGCGCTCGGCGTCGAGTGCAGCTGGGTGCAGACCAACCACGAGGGCGAGCTGGTCGAAGCGATCCAGGGTCTGAAAGGTCGTTCGGACGGGGCGGTGATCAACGCGGCGGCGTTCACCCATACGAGCCTGGCGGTGCGCGACGCCTTGCTCGCGGTGCGGGTGCCGTTCGTGGAAGTGCATCTCTCGAACATTTTCGCGCGCGAGCCGGAGCGCCGGCGCTCGCTGCTGGCCGATCTCGCGGTTGGCGTCGTGACGGGTTTCGGGCCGGAGAGCTATCGACTGGGGCTCGAGGGGATCGTCGGCTATCTCAAAGCCCGATAAGCGTCCCGAGCGCCATGCTGCGCTGGCCGCGGTGCTCGAAGCGGAAGGCCTGGACGCGCTGCTCGTGACCTCGCGTCCCAATATCCGCTATCTGACGGGATTCAGCGGCTCGGCGGGCCTGGCGCTCGCGACGCGCAGCACGCTGCTCGTGGTGACCGATTTTCGCTATGACGAGCAGGCGCGTCAGGAGAGCGGCGGAGTGGCGCGCGTGGAGATCGAAGCAACCAGCGTCTGGGACCGGCTGTTCAAGGAGCTTCCCACGCTGGGAGGCAGCATCGGGGTGATCGGGTTCGAAGCGCATTCGGTCACCGTGAAGGACGCGGAGCGATTTGGCAGCCCCGCGGCGGCCGCCTGGCGCTGGAAGCCGGCAGGTGAGCTGGTCGAGCGGCTCCGGGTCCGCAAAGACGCCGGCGAAGTCGCCGCCATTCGGTCGGCCGCCATGCTGGCCGCCGAGGCACTGGGCGAGACGCTGGCGAGCGTGCGGCCGGGACAGAGCGAGCTCGAGATTGCGGCGCGCCTGGAGGCGGCGCTGCGGCGCCGCGGGAGCGAAGCGCATCCGTTTCCGACGATCGTCGCCAGCGGGCCACGCAGCGCGCTGCCGCATGCGCATACCAGCAGCCGGACCGTGGCGGCGGGGGAGTGGCTGCTGCTAGACTTTGGCGCCGTCGTCGACGGGTATTGCGCGGATGTGACGCGGACCGTTGTCGTGGGCGCTCGCGCCGATGAATCGCAGCGCGCGTTGTACGCGGTGGTCCAGGATGCGCAGCTGCGCGCGCGCGAAGGGGTACGCGCAGGGATGACCGGCAGGGACGCAGATGCGCTCGCGCGCGAACCGATCGAGGCGCGCGGATTCGGCGCGGCCTTCGGGCATTCGACCGGTCATGGCCTCGGTCTCGAGGTGCACGAAGCGCCGCGACTCGCGCGCACCGTTGCCGAGCCGTTGCCCGAGGATGCCGTTGTGACGATCGAGCCCGGCGTGTATCTCGCGGGACGCGGCGGTGTGCGGATCGAAGACGACGTGCATCTGTCGGCCGGCGGTCCGGTGTTGTTGACGGACGGGTGTACGGATCTCATGGAACTGGTGTAGGGCCTCTTGGGGGGTATCTTCACGGTATGAAGCTCGACATCATCGCCCAGATTGTGCAGATCTTGAAAGACGCCCCGGAGGTGGGCGCGATCGAGATCCGGCGCGGTCTGTTCGGCGCATGGTCGTCGGTTCGGGTCTCGAAGGCTGGTCACGCCGGCACCAATGCCGGGGACCATCTGATTGTCAGCCAGGCCGCCGCGCCAGGTTCGGTGGCCGGGGGAGCCCCCGACGCCGCGGGTCAGGCTCCTGCAGCCCCCCCGCCGCCGAAGTCCCAGCTCCTCGAGATCAAATCCCCCATGGTCGGCACCTTCTATCAGTCGCCCGAGCCTGGCGCCCAGGCATACGTGAAGGTGGGAAGCAGGGTCAACGTCGGGCAGGTGGTCTGCATCATCGAAGCGATGAAGATCATGAACGAGATCGAGTCCGAGGTCTCCGGCGTCATTCGGGAGGTGGCGGCGCAAAACGCGCAGCCCGTCGAGTTCGGACAGGCCCTTTTCCGGGTGGATCCGCATGGGTGAAGCGACGCAGAGCAATCTGCCGGCGTTCAACTTCAAACAGGCGATCACACACATGGTGCAGCGGAACGGCTCCGACTTGCTGCTCAAGGTCGGGCGGCCGGCGACGATCCGTGTGAACGGCGACCTCGTGCCGCTCGAAACGGCGCCGCTCAAGCCCGAGGAGCTGAAGTCGCTCGCCGAGCAGATCATGACCCCGCGCCAGGTCAAGGAGTTCGCCGAGCACAAGGAGGCGGACTTCGCGATCGGCGTGCCGGGCGTGGGCCGGTTCCGGACGAACGTCTATCAGCAGCGCGGCACGGTGGCGTTCGCGTTCCGGGCGATTCCCTATGAGGTGAAGCAGATCCGCGAGCTGAATCTCCCCGGGGTGCTCGAGGAGATCGCCCTGAAGCCGCGCGGTCTGGTGCTCGTCACCGGCGTGACCGGATCGGGGAAATCGACGGCGCTCGCCGCGATGGTCAACCACGTGAACACCAATCGCCGGGTCAACATCATCACGATCGAGGACCCGATCGAATTCTTGCACCGCGACCAGCACGCGAACATCTCGCAGCGCGAGGTGGGGAACGACACCCTGACGTTCAACTCCGCGCTGCGGCACGTGCTGCGCCAGGATCCCGATGTCATCCTCATCGGCGAGATCCGCGACATGGAGACGCTGGACACCGCGCTCAAGGCGGCGGATACGGGGCACATGGTGTTCTCCACGCTGCACACCACGGATACCACCCAGACGGTCAGCCGAGTGATCTCGTTCTTCCCGCCGCACCAGCACGACGAAATCCGCCACCTGCTCTCGACCGCGCTCCAGGCGATCGTCTCGCTGCGGCTGGTGCCACGCAAAGACGGGCGCGGGCGCGTCCCCGCCGCCGAGGTGCTCATCAATACGGCCGCGGTGGCGGACAACATCCGCGATCTCTCCAAACAGCTCAACATCCCGGACCTCATCGCCGAGGGGTCGATCCAGTACGGGATGCAGAGCTTCGACCAGTCGCTGTTCCACTGGTACAGCCAGGGCGTAATCAGCTACGAGAGCGCGATTTTCTACGCGACGAACCCGAGCGAGTTCGCGCTGAAGGTGTCGGGTGTCGACTCGTCGGGGAACCGGCTCGGGGGCGAGGCCGGGATCGAGCTTACGCCCTAATGTTCAAGAAAGTGCTGATCGCCAACCGCGGGGAAATTGCCCTGCGGGTGATCCGCGCGTGCAAGGAGCTGAGCATCGAGACGGTCGCCGTGTATTCGGAAGCGGATCGGGAGTCGTTGCACGTCCGCTTCGCCGACGACGACGTCTGCATCGGGCGCGCGCCCAGCCGGGACAGCTATCTCAATATTCCGCGCCTGATCGCCGCCGCCGAGATCACCGGGGCCGACGCGATTCACCCCGGCTACGGCTTCCTCGCCGAAAACGCCGAGTTCGCCGAAAAGGTCGCGGCGTCCAACATCACGTTCATCGGGCCGACGCCCGAGCAAATCCGCCAGATGGGCGACAAGGCGGCGGCGCGCAAGCTCGCGCAGCAACGCGGGCTGGCCACCGTTCCGGGCTCACCGGGGCCCGTCGAATCGATGGAAGAGGGCCAGCAGGTCGCCGCCGACATCGGTTTTCCGGTGATCATCAAAGCCGCCGCCGGTGGAGGCGGCAAAGGGATGCGCGTCGCAGTCGATGCGGATCAGTTCTCCCAGTCGTTCAATCTCGCCAAGCAGGAGGCGCTTGCGGCGTTCGGCTCGGGCGAGGTCTACATCGAGAAGTATCTGGCGCGGCCGCGGCACATCGAGATTCAGATCATGGGCGACACGCACGGGAAGGTGATGCACCTGTGCGAGCGCGACTGCTCGGTGCAACGCCGCCACCAGAAACTCGTCGAGGAAGCACCGTCCCCCGTAGTGGATCAGACGCTGCGCGAGGACATCGGCGATGCCGCGGTGAAGCTCGCGGAGGCGATCGGCTATGTCGGCGCCGGGACGATCGAGTTCCTGCTCGATGCGGACGGCTCGTTCTATTTCATGGAGATGAACACGCGCATTCAGGTCGAGCATCCGGTGACCGAGATGTGCACGAATTTCGATCTCGTGAAGGAGCAGATCGCGGTCGCGGCCGGCGCGCCGCTCACCCTGGTCCTGAACGGCAATCGGCTGCGCGGTCATGCGATCGAGTGCCGCGTGAACGCGGAGGATCCCAGCCGCAACTTCCAGCCGTCGCCCGGGCTGATCACCGCCTACCATCCGCCCGGCGGCCCCGGTGTGCGCGTCGACACCCATATCTATGCGGGCTACACGGTGCCGCCGTACTACGACTCGCTGCTGGCCAAAGTGATCGTGCACGGCAACTCCCGCACGGAGGCGCTCGCCCGTATGCGCCAGGCGCTCGACTCGTTTATCATTGAAGGCGTGACCACGACGATTCCGTTTCTGGGCCGGGTGATGCGCCACCCGGACTTTGTGGCGGGCAAGGTCGATACGAAATTCCTCGAGCGCGAGCCGCAACTCCTCAAAGACCAGACATGAAGATCGACGTTTTCTATACGCCACTCGGCCTCAATGCGGGGGATCTCACCGGCCGGGCGGTCGTCGTCATTGATGTGCTGCGCGCCACCAGCACGATCGTCACCGCCCTCTCCGCCGGCGCCAAGGCTGTGATCCCCGCGGCGAGCTCCGAGGAGGCGGTGCGCCTCACGTCGAACCTCGAGAAAAACGGCATTGTCTTGGCGGGCGAGCGGCGGATGCTCAAGATCGAGGGGTTTGCGCTCGGCAATTCGCCGCGCGAAATGACGCCTGACGCGGTGGCGGGCAAGACCCTGTTTCTCGCGACCACCAATGGCACGCCGGCGCTGCTCGCGGCGCAGGGCGGGGACCCCGTATTAGTGGCGGCCGCGCTGAACTTCAGCGCCGTGGCGGAACGGGCCCGCCATCTCTTCAGCGAGCGGGGCGAGCTGGTCATCATTTGCGCCGGCCGGGAGAAGCAATTCGCGCTCGAGGACGCCTACACCGCCGGTCGCTTGATCAAGGCCGTGAAGAAGGGCGTGCCGCCCAAGAAGCTCGTGCTGAACGACGCGGCCCACGTGTCGCTCGATCTGGCGGCGCAGCAGGGCGGCTGGCTGGATGCGTTCGGCGCGAGCGGCGCCGCGCGCCAACTCAGTGAGGTGGGGCTCGGAGACGACGTGAAATTCTGCGCCCAGCCCGATCGGGTGGCGATCGTTCCCGTCTACGCGGATCGTCGCATCGCGGCATGAACCCCAAGGCGCGGCACGAACTCATCGGCATCGCGGCCCTGCTGGTGGGTTTCTTCCTGGGTCTGACGCTGCTCCCCCCTCCTGTTGCCCTCACCGGCAGCTGGGGTCGCACGATCGGTGGAACGTGCTGGCAGCTGTTCGGACTGGGCGCCGTCGTGTTGCCCGTCCTCGGCGTCGTCTGGGCGCTGGCTGCCTTTGACCGGCTGGGCGCCCTCTCGTGGGGCCGCGTCGCCGCCCTCGGGACCGGCCTGGTCCTGCTGATTCCCTACGGCATCGCCGTCGCGATTCGCCCTCACTTTCCCCCCGACTACAGCGGTTGGAGCCGCACCGAGCGACTCGCCGGCCTGTTTCCCGGTTTTCTCGCGAACGGCGTGGAGAACGCGATCGGAACGGCGGGAGCCGTACTCGTCGGGCTGTTTGCGCTGTCGGCCCTCGGAAGTTTCACCGTTGGGTGGCATCCGCTGGCGGTCTTGAGGGCACGATCCGCGGTGCGCAAAGAGGGAGGCGCGCGGGTCGCCGTGCGCGGTGCGCGGGAAGACCGGGAGCCTGAGGATGGCGAAGTCACCCGCACTGCGGACCGCTCGCGCACCAAGCCAGTCGAGCACAGACCCAAGAGCGCGCCACCTCCGCGACCTGCGCCACCGCCACCTCGAGGTACACTGATCCCGCCCATCGAGTTGTTAACCGAGGGACCGCGGGCAGTCGAAGACGCCGATGCGGCGCAGATCGAGGACATGGGCCGGCGGCTGGTCGCGACGCTCGAGACGTTCCGCGTCGGGGCGCAGATCATCAACAAGACGGTCGGTCCGGTCGTCACGCGCTTCGAGCTCGAGCCGGGTCGTGGCGTGAAGGTGGGGCGCGTGTCGTCGCTCGCCGACGACCTCGCGCTCGCGATGCGCGCGCAGTCGCTGCGCATCGTGGCGCCGATTCCGGGAAAGGCGGCGATTGGTATCGAGGTCCCGAATCCGACTGCCCGGCTCGTACACGTCCGCGATCTCATCGACAGTGCCGAGTTCCGCCGCGCCGCCCGGGTGCTGGCGGTGGTGTTGGGGCGGAATCTCGAGGGTGACGAGGTCGTGGACGATCTGACGAAGATGCCGCACCTCCTCATCGCCGGTGCGACCGGATCGGGAAAATCGGTGTGCATCAACGCCATCATCACGAGCCTCGTGTACGCGCACGGGCCCGACAAACTGAAGTTGCTGATGATCGACCCGAAGATGGTGGAGTTGTCGATGTACAGCGCGCTCCCGCATCTCGGCCTGCCGGTCGTGACGAGCCATCACAAGGCGGCGAACGTCTTGAAGTGGGCGGGCTGGGAAATGGAGCGGCGCTACCGCCTGCTGCACGCGAATCACGCGCGCAACATCACCGACTTCAACAAAAAGGTGGAGGCGAAGGCGCCGCTCAAAGGGCCGCGCGAGACGCTCGCCACGCAGGCGGGCATCCAGAAAGAGCTGCCCTTCGATGCGCCGTATACCGGCGGCATTTTGCCGTACATCGTGTTGATCGTCGACGAGCTCGCCGACCTGATGCTCACCGTCCAGGGTGAGATCGAAACGCCACTCGCGGTGCTGGCGCAAAAGGCGCGCGCGATCGGTATCCACCTGATTCTCGCGACGCAGCGGCCGTCGGTGAACGTGATCACCGGCTTGATCAAAGCGAATTTCCCGTGTCGCATCGCGTTCCGCGTGTCCGCCAAGGTCGACAGCCGCACGATTCTCGATCAGAATGGTGCCGAGACGTTGCTGGGCAATGGCGACATGCTGTTCCTCCCGCCCGGCAAGAGCGAATCGATGCGGGTGCAGGGAGCGTTCATCTCGACGGACGAGACTGAGCGACTGATGGAGTGGTACAAGCAGCATACGCCCGCGGTCCCCGCGGTTGCCCCGGGGACCTCGATCGACGAGCAGGTGACGGCGCTCGAAAAGGCGGAGAAGGAGGGGGAAGAGGGGGGCGGAGGCTCGGAGCAGGGGGCGGGGGATCGCGATCCCTTGTTCCGGCAGGCGGCGGAGGTGTGCATCCAGAATCAACTCGGGTCGACGTCGCTGCTCCAGCGGCGCATGAGCATTGGGTATGGCCGCGCCGCCCGAATTATCGATCAGCTGGAGTTGGCCGGTGTTTTAGGGCCCGCCAATGGGTCAAAACCGCGAGATGTCCTGGTGGGACTGGAAGACCTGGATGACATCACAGGCGCCGGAAATGGGAATGGCGCGAGGTAGAACGGTGTTCAGTCTCCCCACGTGTGATAATGCGCCGTCTCGCAGCAATCGGGTTATTGGCGTGACGAGACGACCGATAGTTTGTCGCCATGTCGAGCGGCATTCACAGCGATCCGGCGAATTGGAGTGACCCGCGCCATCGGCGAGGGCTCGCCGGTGAAGAACAGGCGATTCGCTATCTTCAAAGCCGTGGCTGGGAAATCGTGGCGCATCGGTTTCGCGTTGGTCGAGTCGAGATCGATCTCATCGTCCGGCGCGGTTGTCTCGTCGCCTTCGTCGAAGTGAAAGTCCGCCGCGGACTGGCGTTCGGCAGTCCGTTCGAAGCGGTGACGGGAGGGAAACGGCGAGAGATCGTGAAGGTGGCGCGCGTCTGGATGGATCGGTTTGGGCGCCAGTCCGACGTCTATCGCTTTGACTGTATCGGCATTGTTGACAACAAGATAGAGCACTTGGAGGACGCCTTCCGTCCTGGATGGCGGTGAGATGGGTTTCGGTATATATTCGGGCCTCATACCAGGAGGCTCGCCACCCATGTCGAGGTCAATCATGGCAGACCAGCCGACCCAGCAGCCGACCAAGATCTCCGACGACCGCCGCAAGGCGCTCAATCTTGCCATCACGCAGATCGAGAAAACCTGCGGCAAGGGCTCCATCATGCGGATGGGCGCCGATGCGCCGCAGGTGCGCGTCAGCGGCATCTCGACCGGTGCGATCAATCTCGATGCGGCCATCGGGATCGGGGGTATCCCGCGCGGCCGCGTGAGCGAGATCTTCGGGCCCGAATCGAGCGGCAAGACCACACTGGCCCTGCACGTAGTGGCCAACGCCCAACGTGGAGGCGGCGCGGCGGCCTATATCGACGCCGAGCACGCGCTCGACGTCGAGTACGCCAAGAAGCTGGGCGTGGACATCGAGAATCTGCTGGTCTCCCAGCCCGACACGGGTGAGCAGGGGCTCGAGATCTGCGAGATCCTCGTGCGCTCGGGGGCGGTGGATGTGGTGGTGATCGATTCCGTCGCGGCCCTCGTGCCCAAGATGGAAATCGAAGGGGAGATGGGCGACTCGCTCCCCGGCCTGCAGGCGCGCCTGATGAGCCAGGCGCTGCGCAAGCTGGCCGGCGCGATCAATCGCTCGCGCACCGCGGTGGTCTTCATCAATCAGCTGCGCGAGAAGATCGGGGTCATGTTCGGCAATCCCGAGACGACGAGTGGCGGCCGGGCGCTCAAGTTCTACGCTTCGGTGCGTCTAGACATGCGGCGCATCGGACCGGTCAAAGAGCGCGAGGTGGTGATCGGCAACCACGTGCGGGTGAAAGTCGTGAAAAACAAGGTGGCGCCACCGTTCCGCCAGGCCGAATTCGACATCATGTTCGACGAAGGAATCAGCCACGAGTCGTTGCTAGTTGACATCGCGGCGGAAGCCGGGATCATCGAGAAGTCCGGCGCCTGGTACTCGTACGGGAAAGAACGGATTGGACAGGGGCGTGAGAACGCCAAGCTGTACCTGAAGGACCATCCCGATATGTCGGCCGAAGTCGAGGGACGCGTGAAGGAGCACCTCGGCGTGAAGTCGGCGAGCGGCGCTGGGACGGGTGGGGACGAGGAGACCGCCACGAGCGAAGAATGATCCTCACAGGACTCGCCCCCGATCCACGACGGCTCGACTATAGGCTGGTCGAAGTGGATCGGGGGCGATTTGCTTCCCTGCCGGCCGCTGATCTCGCGGATCTGGAGCTGCGGATCGGCGCAGAAATCCCCGAGCCCGTCCTCCAGCGGCTGCAGGAGCTCGCGGATATCGAGGCCGCGCATCGCGCCGGATTGCGGGCGCTGGCGCGGCGCGCGCACGCGCGCTTCGACCTGCGCCGCCGGCTGCTGCAGAAACAGCATCCCCCTGCAGCCATCGACGTCGCGCTCGATCGGTTGCTCAGTGCCGGCCTGCTGGATGACGCGCGCTTCGCCGTGGACTACGCCGCGGCAAAAGCCTTTCGCGGCCGCGGGCCGGCGCGGCTGATCCGCGACCTCCTCGCCCAGGGCGTCGAGCGGCGTGTGGCGGAAGAGGCGGTACGGACGTCGCTCGCTGCCGAAGGCATCGATCCGGCCGATGCCGTGCGCGCGCTGGCAGAGAAACGGGCGCGGCAGCTTGCGGCGCTGCCGCCGGCGGTGCGGAAGAGGCGGCTGACCGCATTTCTGGTGAGGCGGGGGTTCCAAGGGTCCGATATCCGGGCGGTGATCGACGGTTTGTAGGCCGCCTTAACTCCTATCCTGCCTTTCACTTGCACCACGCGGCGCTATATTCCCCGCAATGAAGTCCGCCGACATCAGAAGCAAATTCATCGAGTATTTCACAGCGCGTGGGCACACCGAGGTGGCGAGCGGCCCCCTCGTCCCCCAGGACGACCCCACGCTGCTGTTCACCAATGCCGGCATGGTGCAGTTCAAGCGCGTGTTTCAGGGACTGGAACGACGCGACTACAACCGGGCTGTCACCTGCCAGAAGTGCGTGCGCGCGGGCGGCAAGCACAACGACCTCGAGCAGGTCGGCCACACGGCCCGCCACCACACCTTCTTCGAGATGCTCGGCAACTTTTCCTTCGGCGACTACTTCAAGAAGGAAGCAATCCAGTACGCCTGGGAATGGGTGACGGCGAAGGACTGGCTGGGGATCGACCCCGACCGGCTCTATGTCACGGTCCACCATTCGGACGACGAGGCCAGAACGCTGTGGCACCAGGTCACGGGGATCGCGGACTCACGGATCTTCGGGCTGGGTGACAAAGACAACTTCTGGCAGATGGCCGACACCGGCCCCGCGGGTCCCAATACCGAGCTCAACGTCGACCTGCGTTCCAGGAACGAACGGGGCAAGGGAGATCTGACGACCGAGCAGTTCGTCCAGCTGAATGAAGAAGGCAAGCTGCTCGAGATCTGGAATCTCGTCTTCATGCAGTACGACTTGCAGCCCGACGGCTCGCGCAAGAATCTGCCCAAACCCTCGGTGGATACCGGCGCCGGACTCGAGCGCATCGCGTCCGTCATGCAGAACGTCCCGTCGAACTTCGATACCGATCTGTTTCAGCCGATCATCGCCCAGGCGAGCGAGATCGTCGGCCGGCCCTACGACCGCGGGCCGGCGGGTGCGCCCTATCGGGTGCTCGCCGATCACGCGCGCGCGGTCGCGTTCCTGCTCGGCGACGGTGTGTATCCGTCGAATGAAGGCCGCGGCTATGTGCTGCGGCGTATCCTGCGCCGCGCCGTGCGCCACGCCTGGCTGCTCGGCAGGCGCGAGCCGACGCTCGCGCAGCTCACAAGAGTGGTCAGCGGTGTGATGGGCTCCGTCTATCCGGAGCTGCCCTCGAAGGAGCAGCACATCGAGCGCGTCACGCGCGCCGAAGAAGAACGGTTCCTCGAGACGATCGAAGGCGGGCTCACGCGCATGGAGGAGTTGCGCCATCAACCGGTCATCTCGGGTGACGATGCATTCAAGCTGTACGACACGTACGGTTTTCCCCTCGATCTCACACAGATGATCGCGGCCGAGCATGGGCATACGGTGGACGTCGAGGGCTTTGAGCAAGCGCTTGGGCACCAGAGGCAACGGTCGAGGACCGCGCGAAAAGTTACCGCAAGGTTGCGCGAGCCGGGGAAGGGTGACTGGGTCGAGCTAAAAAAGAAGGGCAAGCAGAAATGGATCGGCTACGAATCAACCAAAGCGGAGACGGAGCCGATCGCGTTTCGGCAGACGGGCGATCAACTCGAGCTGATTCTCGAGGAGAATCCGTTCTACGCGGAGTCCGGTGGTCAGGTCAGTGACACCGGTGTGGTCACCGGCGACGGCTGGGAGCTGACGGTCGAAGGCGTCGACAAAGTCGATGGCCGCAGCGCCGTCGTCGGGACATTCGGTGAGACGTTCGAGCCGACGCCCGCGCTCGCGCAAGTCAACGAGGCGCGGCGCGGCAATATCGAACGCAACCATACCGCGACGCATCTGGTGCATGCCGCGTTGCGCAAAATCCTCGGCACCCACGTGCGTCAGGCGGGTTCGGTCGTCGCGCCCGAGCGGCTGCGCTTCGACTTCAGCCATCACGGTCCGATCAAGGGCGATCAGCTCGCCGCGGTCGAGGCCGAAGTCAATGCGCACGTGTGGGAGAATCTTCCGATCGAGACCCGGCAGACGGCGTACAAGGAGGCGATTGCGGCGGGGGCGATGGCGCTGTTCGGTGAGAAATACGGGGACGTGGTGCGCGTCGTCGACGTGCCTGGGGTGTCGCTCGAGCTGTGCGGCGGCACGCACGTCGCCTCGACGGGGCAGATCGCGCTGTTCCGTTTCACGCACGAGACCGGCGCCGCGGCGGGCGTGCGGCGCATCGAGGCGCTGACGGGTCCCGCGGCATACCGCTACGCGCTCGAGCTGCAGCATCGGTTGAGCGAAGCCGCCGGATTACTCAAGACGCAGCCCGAACATCTGGCACGCCGCATCGAAGCGATGCTCGACGAGAATCGGAAGCTGGAAAAGCAGGTTGCCGAGCTGCTGAAGGGAGGAGCCGGGCGCGGGGAACAGGGGGCGGTGGAAAAGATCGGTGACGTGGAGCTGCATATTGCAGAATCCGATCTCGATGATCGTGCGCAAATTGCGGCTACGATGGACGGCTTCCGCGCGAAGCATAAGCGCGCTATTTCGGTGCTGTTCACACGAGGCGAGCGCGCCGGGATCCACGTGGCCGTCACCGACGATCTGGTCTCAAAGGGAGTGAAAGCGGGCGACATCGCCAACGCCATCGCGTCGACGACCGGTGGCAAGGGCGGTGGCCGGCCCCATTTTGCCTCCGCCGGAGTCGGGGATCGCGCCAAGCTGGGGGAGGCCCGCGCGCGCACGCCCGATATCGTGCGGGGTTTCGCGCGATGACGCGCGAGGAGGTGCGGGCCTGGTTGCACGCCCGCAAACCCGCTCCGCCAGACGCGTTGCGCGTCAGGCTGCATCGCGCCCTGGATGAAGTACCGCCGGCTCCTGCTTCCCGGCTTCCCGCATATCTCGCCCAGCTCGGCCACCAGCTGCTCGCCGACGTCACGGCGCGCCCTGGCGGGGGCCGTGAGCTGGCGCTCGATTTGCTCGCCGCCGATGCGTTCGCGACGTACGCCTTCGAAGCCCAAGCAGAGGAGGAGGGCACGACATGAGTTTTCATGGTCAGGGGCTGCTTGTTCTCGTCGATCCAGTACGGACCAACGGCGTGGAGGCGGCGCGCATCGGGAGGGAAGCGAAGGCCGCGGGCGCTCGCGGGATCCTGATCGGGTCCTCGTTCGATGGAGCGGCGCAGACGCACGAGGTCGCGAAAGCGCTGCGCGAGAA
Organism: Gemmatimonadota bacterium; assembly: GCA_003221895.1. Lineage (GTDB taxonomy): Bacteria > Gemmatimonadota > Gemmatimonadetes > Gemmatimonadales > GWC2-71-9 > 20CM-2-65-7. The sequence goes on from QHUJ01000141.1 coordinate 40,685, forward strand.
CGCACCGGGAATTCCGGTGGCGCTGTTTCCCGGCTCGGCGATGCAGCTGACCGATCAGGTGGATCTCGTGCTCTTTTTGTCGCTCGTGTCGGGCCGCAACCCGCAGTATCTCATCGAAGAGCACGTGCGCGCCGTTCCGTTCCTGCAGCGTCATCCTGTGGCTACGCTCTCCACCGCGTACATCCTCATCGACGGCGGTCGCGTGACCAGTGTCGAGGCCGTCAGCCAGACTCGGCCACTGCCCGCGGACAAGCCTGAGCTTGTGGCCGCGCATGCGACCGCCGCGCAGCTCATCGGGATGCAGGCGATCTACCTCGAGGCGGGCAGCGGCGCCGAGCGCCCCGTGCCTGAGAACGTGATCCGCGCGTGCCGCGCGGCGGTGCCCGACCGGCTCCTGTTCGTGGGTGGTGGGATTCGCACGCCTGAGCAGGCGCGCGCCGCTCGCGCCGCCGGCGCCGATTTCGTGGTCATTGGGACGGTGGTCGAAGAAGGCTCCAATCTCAAAGCGTTTGTCGAGGCTGCGCGTTGAGCGTCGACAAAATCCGGGAGTCGCTCGACGGTTTGGCGTCGCTCGCCGGCCGGGTGGCCGCGGAACAGGCTGAGGCGATCGCCGCGATCGCGCAGCGCTACGAAGCGACGCTGCGCGGTGGCGGCACGCTGTTCTTTGCCGGGAACGGTGGGAGCGCCGCGGACGCGCAGCATATGGCCACGGAATACGTCGTCCGGTATCAGACCAACCGGCCCGCGATGCGTGCGATCGCGCTCACGACCGACACATCACTCCTCACCGCGTGCGCCAACGATATGGGCTTCGACGAAGTCTTCGCGCGCCAAGTCGAAGCGCTCGCCGAGCCCGGCGACCTGCTCGTCCTGCACTCCACCAGCGGCGAGAGCCCGAACGTGATTCGTGCGGCCGAATCGGCAAAGGCGCGTGGCGTCGCCGTCGTCGCGCTCCTTGGCAAGGGCGGGGGACATCTGAAGGAGCTAGCCGACGAGAGCCTGGTGATTCCCTCGGACGATACCGCGCGCATTCAAGAGCTCCAGCTCGCCATCGAGCACGTGATTTGTGATCTCGTCGAAGAGCGGCTCAAGGGATGATCGATCTTTCCGGCAAACGGGCCTTTGTCACCGGCGGTGGTCGAGGAATTGGACGCGCGACGGCGCTGCTGCTGGCGCGGGCCGGCGCGAAAGTCGCCATCGGGTATCGCGCCCGCAAACCGCCGGCCGAACCGCACGTCGTGGCAGCGGTGCGCGGCGACCTCGGCACGTCGAGCGGCGCGAAGAAGGCGGTGGCCGAAGCGTTGCGAGCCCTCGGCGGCAGTTTGGACATCCTCGTGGTGAATCATGGCGTGTGGCCCCCGGACAACGTGCCCATTGCCGAGATAACCGATGAGCAATGGGAGGCGACGCGCCGCGCCAATTTGGATGCGGTCGTGTACGTGTGTCGTGCCGCGATCCCGGGCATCGTCACAGGGGGCCGCGGGGGCGGGGGGGGCGGGACGATCGTCCTGGTCGCCTCCACCGCGGGCCAGCGGGGCGAAGCGTTTCATGCCGATTACGCGGCCACCAAGGGGGCGGTCATCTCGATCACGAAATCGCTCGCGGTGGAGCTCGCGCCCCGGATCACGGTCAACTGCGTCGCACCGGGATGGGTCGATACCGAAATGGCCGCGAAGCCGTATGCGGGGGGAGGACGGCAACGGATCGAGCAGACGATTCCGCTGGGACGAGTCGCGAGCGCGGAGGATATCGCCGGGCCGATCGTGTTTCTGTGCTCGCCGCTCGCACGGCACATCACCGGCGAGATTCTGAATGTGAATGGTGGGAGTGTGTTGTGCGGGTGAGATTCTAGACCCATGCCATTTCCCTCGACCCTCCCCATCCCATCCGAAGTTCTGAAGATCGCGAAGAAGCTCGAGGACGCCGGCTTCGAGACGTGGTGCGTGGGCGGGGCGATTCGCGATAACCTCCTCGGTGTGCCGAATCACGACTTCGATCTCACGACTGCGGCGCCGCCCCCCACCGTCCAGAAGTTGTTCAAGCGGACTGTGCCGGTGGGGATCGAGCACGGCACCGTCGCCGTCCTCGACGCGAACAGCCAGCCGCACGAGGTGACGACCTTCCGCAAAGACATCCACACGGACGGCCGGCACGCCGTCGTCGAGTTCGGCGTCTCGATCATGGATGACCTGGCACGGCGCGACTTCACGATCAACGCCATCGCGTACCATCCGATCCGGCACGAGTGGCGCGATCCGTTTCAGGGCGAGCAGGATCTCAGTAAGAAGCTGATTCGCTCCGTGGGTGATCCGAACTGGCGGTTTCAGGAGGACTACCTGCGGATCCTGCGCGCGCTGCGGTTCAGCGCGCGCTTCGAGTTTCGGATCCACGCGCGCACGCTCGAAGCGGCCAAGGCCAACGCGCAGGGACTCTCGCAGCTGTCCGCGGAACGCGTGCGCGACGAGTGGTTCAAGGGCATCCTCACGGCAAAGAAGGTGTCGAAGCTCGTCGCGTTGTGGCGCGACGTCGGGGCCACGCGCATCTGGCTACCCGAATTGGGCACAGGGAGCGGCGGAGAGGGACAGGCCGCAGTGGACAAACTCCCGCGTGACCCTGTGCTCGTCAGCGCATATCTCGCGAAGGACGCCGCATCGCTGTTGATCCGGCTGAAATGCTCGAACAAGGATATCGACCGTGGCCGAGCGATCGGGCGCTGGCGTGACAAGTATCCTGATGCGACGGACCCCGTGGCGATTCGACACTGGTTGGCGACAACCGGCGAGCACGCTGACGATTTGCTGGCGCTGCTCCCCGCCGCCAACGCCCCGTTGCAGAAGGCGGTCGCCGCAGTTCGCGCCAAGAACCCGCCGCTCTCGCTGAAAGATCTGGCGGTCAAAGGCGCCGACGTCATCGCGGCCGGCGTCCGGCCAGGACCCGACGTGGGCGACGCATTGGCGCGCCTGCTCGAGGAGGTGCTCGAAGACCCGAGCCGAAACACCAAAGAGTACCTCCTCTCTCGTGTCTAAGGCGCTGCTGTACGCGCTCGTCGCGGCCGCCGGGAACGTGCTCGGCGCGCTCGCGGTCACGCGCAAGGCGGTGCGCGAGCTGCGCGTCATCGAGCTGCTGGTGGCGTTCGGGGCCGGGTTCATGCTCTCGGTCGCGATCGTGGAGCTGCTCCCGGCGGCCCTGTCGCGCAGCGGGGCGATCGCCCCCGCGCTCGTGCTGGCGGGCTACCTTGCGGTCCACCTCACGCAACACACCGTGACGCCGCACTTCCATTTCGGCGAGGAGACCCATCCCGTCAGCTCGGTCGCGGGCACATCGGCGCTGGTGGGGCTGCTGCTGCATACGTTTTTCGACGGCGTGGCGATTGCGAGCGCGTTCCACGTGCGGGCGGAGCTGGGGGTCATGGTGTTCATCGCCATCTTCCTGCATAAGCTGCCCGAGGGCGTGACAATCTCGAGCCTCATGCTGGCGGGCGGCCGCACGGGCGGACGCGCGGTCGGAGCGGCGGCACTGCTCGGCGTGGCGACGCTGATCGGTGTGGTATTGACCGATGAGCTCGGTTTTCTCGTACAGCACGGCCTGGCGCTGTCAGCTGGCGTGACGATCTATGTCGCTGCGTCGAACCTCGTACCGGAATTTCAGGGCAAGAAGGGTTGGCAGCTCCCCGCAGCCTTTTTCACGGGCGCCCTGGTATTTTTCCTGACCAAAACATTCCTGGATGGAGTGTCGTGACGGAGCCGACGCTGTTTCAGGGGTCCGCCGAGCCGTTGGCCGCCCGGATGCGGCCGAAAACGCTGGATCAATTCCTGGGGCAGGAGCATCTGCTGGGGCCCGGTAAGGCCCTGGGCGATCTGATCCGCCGAGGTGATGTCGGCTCGTGCATCTTCTGGGGCCCGCCCGGGTCCGGCAAGACCACCCTCGCCAAAATCATCGCCAACTACACCGAGCGGCACTTCGAGCCCTTCTCGGCCGTGACCGAAGGGGTGGCGCGGGTGCGGGAGATTATTAAAGAAGCGGAGGAGCGCCTGAAGTATCAGGGGCAGGGGACCATTCTGTTTTGCGACGAGATCCACCGGTTCAACAAGGCCCAGCAGGACGCATTCCTGCCCTGGGTCGAGAACGGGATCATCACCCTCATCGGCGCCACGACTGAAAACCCGAGCTTCGAATTGACCAGCGCGTTGCTCTCGCGCTGTCGCGTCTTTGTACTCGAGCCTCTCAACGACGAGCACATTCGGACGGTGCTCGAGCGAGCGCTCGAGCAATCACGGGGAGCAGGGAAGGGGGAGGAGGGACGGGTACTGAGCGAAGACGCGATGGATTTGCTGGTCACGCACGCGCAGGGAGACGCGCGACGTGCCCTCAACACGCTCGAAGCCGTGCTCAAGCACATCAACGCGTCCCCCGTTCCGCGGCCCGCTTCCCCAGAAGTGGTGCGACAGGTACTCGAAAAGCCGCTTCCGGTCTACGACAAAGCCGGGGAGCAGCACTACAACCTGATCTCCGCGCTCCACAAAGCCGTGCGCGGCTCCGATGTCGATGGCGCGCTGTATTGGCTCGCGCGCATGCTCGCGGGAGGAGAAGACCCGCTCTACCTCGCGCGCCGCCTGGTGCGCATGGCGATCGAGGATATCGGGCTCGCCGATCCGCGGGCGCTCACCGTCGCCCTCGCCGCCAAGGACGCCTACCACTTTCTCGGCAGTCCGGAAGGAGAGCTGGGGCTGGCGGAGGCGACGATCTATTTGGCGACCGCCCCGAAGTCGAACCGCGTAACAACCGCCTTCGGTGCAGCGCAGGCGGCGGCCGAGGAGCATCCCGCTGAGCCGGTGCCGCTGCACATTCGCCAGGCGCCGACACCTCTAATGAAGGAGCTCGGGTACGGCGAAGGCTACAAGTACGCACACAACTACGAGCACGCGTACGTGCCGCAGGAGTATCTCCCCGAGAGCCTGCGAGGACAGAAGTGGTACCGCCCCACGGAGTTTGGATACGAAAAAACCATTGCCGAGCGTATCGAGTTTTGGGAGCGATTGAAACAGCGCATGGGCAGCGGCGAACCACCGCAGGACGCCGGCGGTTAACGACGGGCGTCATTTCGCAATAGCTCAGTAGCCATCCGACACAAGAAATGATGACGCAGGTCACCGACCACTCTGCGCGCGGCCAGCTACAGTCGGGCCAGCCGGGTGCGTTTTGAGGCATAGCACCCGTGCACGCTGCTCAGAGCAAAGCCGTCGAAAGGCGGTGACGCAGAGCTACGGGGCTACAGCGGTTCGCCGCCACGCCAGCCGGGCCGCCAGCGGACCTCGACACGGGTCACGTTGGCGGCCCGGTCGCACGTGGGACGTCTCTGAAGCAGCCGAGGCTCTGAATGGTTCGTTGGGGAAAAATCCTAGCGTTCGCGCTACTCGCCGCGGTTTTCTCTTGCGAACTTCCCATTGCAAGGCCCACGGACGCCGTCGACGCCGTGATGGTCAGTCCGGCGTCGGCCAACCTACAGGTCGGCGGCACGGCGCAGTTCACAGCGACGGCGCTGGACGCCGCTGGGAATTCGATGACCGGACGCGTCGTCACGTGGACGAGCGACAACATGTCGGTCGCCAACGTGAACAGCAGCGGGCTCGTCACGGCCGTTGTGGCTGGATCGGCGACGATCCTGGCAGCGAGCGAAGGAAAGTCTGGCTCAGCGAGCGTGACTGTCACCAGCGGATCGCCGCCACCGCCGCCACCGCCGCCACCGCCGCCACCGCCGCCACCGCCGCCACCGCCGCCGCCGCCACCGCCGCCGCCGCCGCCGCCACCACCGCCGCCGCCGCCGCCGCCCGGGTGCGCAGTGAGCTCAGCGACCTGGCAGAACTTCGGATTCGCGGCACAGAGCGGCTCGTTCAGCGCGGAGTTTGACGCCACGCCGAATGCGGCCTCCATGGACGGAGGCATTGGGCTGGCCGCACAGGCAGCCACGGATTTCACTGGTCTAGCAACGATTGTTCGGTTCAACTCGAGCGGGATGAGGCGTACGTAACGCCGGCTGGTGGCTCGGAAGTCGCGATTGGGACTGGGCTGGCTTTCCGGACCGAGCAGAACGCGGTCACCTCGCTGAGCAATTGGGCGCTGGGTGCCATCACCGGTACGCACACGGTCTGCAACTTCACCGTGAATGGCGCGCCGCCACCGCCGCCACCGCCGCCACCGCCGCCACCGCCGCCGCCACCGCCGCCACCGCCGCCGCCGCCACCGCCGCCGCCGCCGCCGCCGCCGCCGCCGCCGCCACCGCCGCCGCCGCCGCCGCCGCCGCCACCACCGCCGCCGCCGCCGCCGCCGCCGCCGTCGGCTTCGCAATCGAGCGTCGCGGCGTCGCCGACGACAATTGTCGCCGGGAGCGGCAGCTCGACGATCACGGTGACGGCGCGAGACGCGAGTGGTAATCCCGTTACCGGGGCGACCGTCGTGTTGTCTGCGACGGGCACGGGGAACACCGTCACGCAGCCGGCGGGTCCGACCAACGCCAGCGGCGTCGCGACCGGGACACTCAGCTCCTCGACGTCGGAGACCAAGACAGTTTCGGCCACGGCGGGCGGGGTGGCGATCACCCAAACCGCGACCGTGACGGTGACGGCTCCACCGCCGCCGCCGCCGCCACCGCCGCCGCCGCCACCGCCGCCGCCGCCGCCGCCGCCACCGCCGCCGCCGCCACCGCCGCCGCCGCCGCCGCCGCCACCGCCGCCGCCGCCGCCACCACCACCACCACCCCCACCGCCGCCGGTGGCGTCAGTGACAGTGGCGCCCGCGACGGCAAATGTGAATGAAGGGAAGACGGTCCAGCTCACAGTCACGCTCAAGGATGCGAACGGTAACGTGCTGACCGGGCGGACGGTGACGTGGTCGAGCAGCACCACGACGGTGGCCACGGTGAGCACTTCGGGCCTCGTCACGGGGAAGGTGGCGGGGACGGCGACGATCACGGCGACGAGCGAAGGGCAAAGCGGCACGTCCGCCATCACGGTCGTGCACGTCCCAGTGGCGTCCGTGACTGTCAGTCCCGCGACGGCGAGCGTGGCGACCGGCGGCACGATCCAGCTGACGGCGACGCCCAAGGACGGGAGTGGCAACCCGCTGACCGGCCGGACGGTGACCTGGAGCAGCAGCAACACCGCGGTGGCGACGGTCAGCGGCGGCGGGCTGGTGTCGGGTGTCGCAGCCGGCTCGGCGACGATCACGGCGACGAGTGAAGGTCAGAGCGGCACATCCGCCATTACGGTGACGCCGCCCGGGACGTCGCGCTTCGGTCACGTGTTCATCGTGACCGAGGAGAACACCAACTATTCATCGGTCACCAGCTCGAACATGCCGTACCTCATGGGGCTGGCGGCGCAATACGGGCTGGCGACGCAGTACTACGCCAACACTCACCCATCCATCGGGAACTACTTCCAGCTGTCCACGGGCCAGATCCTGACGAACGACGACGGCTCCTCGGTGATCGAGAATGTGCCGAACATCGTGCGCAGTCTCGTGAGTGCCGGGAAGACGTGGAAGTCGTACGCGGAGAGCATTCCCAACGCGTGCTTCCTCGGTGGCGATACGGGGAACTACGCCCGCAAGCACAACGTCTTCGCGCTGCTGTCGGACGTGGCGAACAATCCCACGCAGGCGTGCAACATCGTGCCCTTTACGCAATTCGCGGCGGATCTGGCGAACGGGACGTTGCCGGCGTTCTCGAACATCGTGCCGAACCTCTGCAACGACGCGCACGACTGCTCGTTGACGACGGCCGACACCTGGCTGCGGACGAACATCGGGCCGCTGCTCGCCAACGCGACGTTCCAGCAGGATGGTCTGCTGATCATCGTGTTCGACGAATCCAGCGGTGACAACACCCACGGCGGCGGTCGCATCGTGTGGGTCGCGGTGAGCTCGAAGTCGAAGCCCGGCTATCAGTCGACCACACTCTATCAGC